>CAMNMY010000045.1 GCA_946545105.1 uncultured Clostridia bacterium | reverse complement strand
CTTTTTCCTCATCATATCCCTTAACCTCAGCAATAAATTCATAATCGCATTTTGGTTGTGATGTTTCTAAACATACTGAATCCTTTTCTCCAAAATAGAAACCTGTTGTGTAATCTCTATGGCTATTTTTGAACAATTCATCTATTAAAGCTTGTGAAGGCTTATAGTTCTTTGGATCCTTGTAATATAAATCTATTGCTTTTCTGTATGCATTGATAACAGAAGCAACGTAATATGGTGATTTCATTCTTCCTTCAACTTTGAAAGAATAAACACCAGCTTCGATTAACTTGTCGATATGTTCTATCATATTCAAGTCTTTGCTATTTAAAATGTATGTGCCTCTTTCCTCTTCGCCAATTGTTAAAGGCATTCCTTTTCTATTCTTTTCATAGAATTCAAATTCCCATCTACATGCTTGAACACAATCGCCCCTATTTGAAGAACGTCCTGTCAATGCGTTAGAAAGCAAGCATCTTCCACTGTATGAAATACACATAGCACCATGAACAAACGCTTCGATTTCAATATCTTTTGGAAGGTATTGTCTCATTTCGCTTATATCTTTCAATGGTGTTTCTCTTGCTAAAACGATTCTCTTTACGCCATTATCTGCCCAAAATTTGGCAGCGTATTTATTTGTTGTGTTTGCTTGAGTAGATAAATGAATTTCAAGTTTTGGAGCAACTTGTTTACAAACTGTAATAACACCAGGATCAGAAACGATAACAGCATCAACATTTATGCTTTCCAAAAATACAAAATATTTTGCAAGTCTTTCAAAATCTGAATTGAACGCAAAAATATTTACAGCAACATAAATCTTCTTGCCTAATGCGTGTGTATACTCTACCGCTTCTTTCATTTCTTCTTCGCCAAAATTCTTTGCATTTGCTCTTAGCGAAAACATATTTCCGCCAACGTAGACAGCATCTGCTCCAAAATGTAGCGCAGTTTTTAATTTGTTTAGATCTCCAGCTGGTGCTAATAATTCTATCATTTCTTTCTTATAATGGCTATGCCATTACCCTCGTTTAACATTTCTAATTCTATATCTTCACGTGCTTTTAATTCTGCTAAAAACTCACGAAGATGTCTTACTATTGTTCTATGCTTATGCTCAACATGTTCCTCACCATTTACAAGGCCAAAGAACAAAACATCATCGGCTAATATTATTCCGCCAGATTTAACGTTATCGAAGACAACATTAAAATGTTCTTGGTATCTTGATTTAGGTCCATCTAAAAACACAAAATCATAGATTTTATATTTTATTTCGTCTTTTAAAATTACATTTGCATCTCCAAGATATGATGTAATTCTATCTTGTAGGTTTTGCGCTTTCCATACGCTTTTTGCAACATTCAATCTTTCTTCATCAAGTTCAATCGTATCGATTGTTGCTTGAGAATTCAAAAGCATTATGCTTGATGAATATCCAACGCAAGTTCCAATTTCCAAAATCTTTGTAGGCTTTTCCTTTTTCATCAACTCAATTAGAATTGTTTCGCACTCTTCTGAAAGAATTGGTAAAAATTCCTGTTTAGATAATTCACGTATGTTTTCAAGTGTACTATTCATATAGCCCCTTTTCATCATCCATTACGATAGGAATGATTACAGGTTTTTGAGTAGTCAACTTCTCCATTCTCTTCATTATCTTCTTAGAGCATGCTTGTGTGAATTTATCTTCATCAAATGCATTGTCTTGAAGTTCTAACGATGAGAATGCCTTCATTGCATATATCTTGATTTCATCAATCATCTCGTCTGTAACATCAATACCCTTTGTTTTTATTAGAATATCGTCTGATAGTGTCTTTGTTACCTTGTTTACTTTGCAAACAACAACTATTACACCTTCACTAGATAATTGACGTCTTTCTTTTATAATCTCGTGAGATACTTTTCCATGGCCATCAACAAACAATGCCCCAGATGGTATAGCCTCATCAATCAATTGCATCTTCTTAGATTTAATTTCTATTTCATCTCCAATTTTTGCAATTGCTATATGATCTTCTGGAATACCTAAATCTTGAGCCAGTTTTGCGTGTTGTTTTAGATGTCTATATTCGCCGTGTACTGGAATGAAGAATTTTGGTCTTATCAAAGATAACATCATTTTCAATTCTTCTCTACATGCATGTCCAGATACGTGTAATTCTTCAAGCGAACCATACATAACCTTCGCACCGCGTTTATATAGGTTGTTGATAACGGTATAAATAGCTTTTTCGTTTCCTGGAATTGCTGATGAAGAAATGACAATTAAATCTCCATCTTCAACTACAACTTTATCGATACCTAAGCCCATTCTCGTTAGAGCACTCATTGGCTCACCTTGAGAACCAGTTGATATGATACAAGTTTGTTCTTTTGGATAATCCTTAATATGCTCAATCTCAACAAGGTTCTTTCTATCCATGTTGATTAAGCCCATATCTAAAGCCATTTCGCAAATATTTATCATTGAACGGCCAGAGAAAGCTACTTTTCTTCCGCTCTTTTCTGCAATTTTTATTATTTGTTGGATTCTATTAACGTTTGAAGCAAATGTGGCAATAATAATTCTCTTATCTTGATTTGCCATAAATATTTTATCCATCGTTTTTCCAACGTGCTTTTCTGAAATAGTTGTACCTGGCTTTTCAACGTTTGTAGATTCACCAAGCATTAAAGTAACGCCTCTATTTCCTACTCTTGCAAATGTAGAAATATCTACTGGCTTAGAATTTCCAATAGGTGTATAGTCAATTTTAAAATCTCCAGTATGGAAAATTAGACCATGTGGAGTATTAATAGCAAGCGCAAATGCACCAATAATTGAGTGCGCAACTTGTAAAAATTCGACTTCAAAAGAACCAAGTTTAATCTTATCCCCAGCTTCAACAACATTTAATTTTGCTGTTTGCTTTTTCTCTTTTAACTTATGATCGACAATTGCCAAAGCAAGATTTGATCCATAAATTGAAATATTTGGAATTTCTTGTAGAAGATAAGGGATGGCACCAATGTGATCCTCATGTCCATGAGTTACTACAAGCCCAACGATATTATCCTTGTGCTCTTTTAAGTAAGTAAAATCTGGAATAATTAAATCTACACCTGGTGTTTCTAAAGATGGAAAAGTAGATCCACAATCAACGATAAGAATTTCTTCTCCGTATTTGATTGCAGTTAAGTTCTTGCCGATTTCACCGACACCACCTAAAAACACTACAGATAATGGATTATACTTCTTTGACATGCCGTCTCCTTAAAATAAATCTTAATTATTATATATTAAAAGCGTATACCTGACAAGCGCGACCGCCGTATTGTGAAAGATTTTTTCAATTTTCTACAATTTTCGAAACAGATGCAATTTGCTTAGAATTGTAAAATTTTTTAAAATTCTTTGTTAATTTTTTCACAATTTAATTTTTGCAAGTTTTATGTTGTCACACTATTTTATTAATATCGATAATTACAATATAAATACTTGTCACACTCAATATTTGCACTATTTTTTACTTTAACATATCGTCCATAATTACACCAATTTTATACATATTTTTGTTTATTTTTTGCTTAATTTTTACCAAAATATCGTTAATTTTTTAACATATAGCAAAAAATCGCTTGCTAAATAATATTTAAATGGTTATAATGGGCTTGTCGATTATTAAATCAAAAACGAAAATTTATTAAATGGAGAAAGACAAAATGAATAGAATTTACAACTACTCTGCAGGTCCATCTATGCTTCCACTTGAAGTATTAGAAGAGGCTCAAAAAGACTTTGTTGACTACCAAGGATGCGGCATGAGCGTATGCGAAATGTCTCACAGAAGCAAACAATACGATGCAATTAACAACGAATGTTTAGCTTTAATTAGAGAATTAATGAATGTTCCAGATAACTACTCTATTATCTTAGTTCAAGGTGGTGGATCTACTCAATTCGAGGCCGTTCCTCTAAACCTATTAAAAGAAGATAATCTAAAAGCTGATTATATTGTTACTGGTAACTTCGCTAAGAAGGCTTATAAAGAAGCTATGAAATATGGTGATATCCATGTTGCTGCTTCTTCTGAAGATAAGACATTTACATATATTCCAAAAGAATATGATATTAGACCAGATGCAAACTATGTTCACATCTGTCAAAACAACACAATTTTCGGAACAAGATATACAAAGCTTCCAGACACAAAGGGTATTCCACTAGTTGCTGATATCTCATCTCTAATTCTATCTGAAGAAATTGATGTATCTAAATATGGTGTACTATATGCAGGCGCACAAAAGAACGTAGCTCCAGCTGGTGTTACAATCGTTATCGTTAGAAATGACTTAGTTTCTGATGGATTAAAGATCTGCCCTACAATGTTAAAGTGGAAGACTCAAGTAGAAGCAAACAGCTTATACAACACACCACCTTGCTTCAGCATCTACATGGCTATGTTGAACCTAAGACACTTAAAGAAGAACGGCGGCGTTAAAGAACAACAAAAGTTCAACGAATACAAGGCTAAGCTTCTATATGACTTTATCGATTCTTCTGATTTCTATGCAAATAAGGTAAATAAAGAAGATAGATCTATGATGAACGTTCCATTCGTATCTCCAAATCCAGATCTAGATGCAGAATTCGTTAAAGAAGCTGCAGCTCAAGGATTTGTATCTATCAAGGGTCATAGACTTGTTGGTGGTATGAGAGCATCTATCTACAACGCAATGCCATTATCTGGTATTACAGATTTAATCGAATTCATGAAGAAGTTCGAAATTGCTCATAAATAATAGGAGGCAATCATGCAAGATATAGTTAAACTAAATCCTATTTCTTCAAAGGTAAATGATATTTTAACAAATGATAAATATAACATTTGTGATAATAGCGCTAATCCAATCGCTATTTTAGTTAGAAGTTTTGTTATGCACGAATATGCAGTTCAAGATTCAGTTATCGCTGTAGCTAGAGCTGGTGCTGGTGTTAACAATATTCCTATTCCACAAATGACACAAAAAGGTATCTGTGTATTCAATACACCAGGTGCTAATGCAAACGCTGTAAAAGAATTGGTTATCTGTGCTTTATTATTAGGCTCAAGAAAGATTCACAATGCCATTAACTGGGTACAAGGCCTAGAAAAGGATGATGAGCTTCCAAAAGCCGTAGAAAAAGGTAAGAAAGCATTTATTGGACCAGAAATTTATGGAAAGACATTAGGAATCGTTGGTCTTGGTGCTATCGGTAGATTAGTTGCTGACGCAGCTATCGCTCTAGGCATGACTATCATCGGTTACGATCCTTTCCTATCTGACGCTGCAAGAAAGGCACTAGAAGGCAAGGCAACAATCGTTGATAATCTAGATGACGTATATGCAAATTCAGATTACATCACACTACACGTTCCAGCAACAGCTGACACAAAGGGATTCATCAATAAGGATTCAATCGCTAAGATGAAAGATGGCGTAGTTATTATCAACTGTGCAAGAGGCGAATTATTCAACGACGCTGATTTAATCGAAGCCGTAAATACAGGTAAGGTTGCTAGGGTTGTTACTGACCTTCCAAACAAGAACTTAACAGGAAATGATAATATCATTACATTCCCTCACCTAGGCGCATCTACACCAGAAGCTGAAGACAATTGTGCTGTTATGGCTGCAAACGAATTAAAAGAATTCATCGAAAAAGGCAACGTAGTTAACTCAGTTAACTTCCCTAACCTAAAGGTTGCTAAGATTGGTAACAGAATTACTGTTCTTGCAAACACACCAAACGCTCAAGAAGAAGCAACAGCTATCATTTCAAAGGATTTATCAATCAAAGCTGCAAACGCTGCCCAAAGAGGCGATTTGACATACATCATCTTTGACGTTGATGGAAACGCAAGCAACGATTTAATTCAAACATTAAACGACAAATTCATCAAGGCTAGAGCTATCTAGTAAGAACCAATAAACGTATAAGAAAACGGGTGGCAATCATGTCACCCGTTTTCATTTATATATAAAACCCTTTTTATATAGCATTTGTTTGTTTTTCAAGCTTCTTTTTATCACGCTCGATTTTCTTCAACTTCTTAGCTTCTTCTCTACCACGTTTCTTTAGATTCTTATTACCTGTAAACACAACTAATAGAGCTGGCAATACTACAATTGTTAATATACCACTTATTATTGAACCACGTGCAATTAACCATGTAATTTGTTTAACGATTGTGTTTGTAGCAACTATAGTTACGGATAGACAACATCCAGCCATAATAGCAACAGATGTCAAAATTGAGAATGCACTATCTCTAAGAGCCTTGTAAGCCGCTTCTTTTGCTGGCATAAATTCTAAGTTCTTTTGATATTTATCTGTATACAAGATAGCATAGTCGACAGTAGATCCTAATTGAATAGAACTTAAGATAATATAACACATAAAGTTAATGTCTTCACCTGCAAAATAGCATAGTGATAAGTTGATAAAGATACCAAATTCAATCAAACCAATTAAAATAATTGGAAGTTTTATAGATTTTTGAGAAATAATCAAAATTACTAAAATAACAGCAATTGAAATTAGTGAAACTACCATATTATCCTTTGGAGTAATATCCTTCAAATCCATTACGGCTTGTGCCATACCTGTTGTATAGTGAATATGAGTTCCTGCATTCTCGCCAAAGTTTTTATCTAATGATGCATTGACCCTATTTATCAAGTCTTCTGCTTCTGGAGTTTCAGCCTTACAATTAATCATTATTTCATAAATTGTATAATATCTTCCAGATTCTTTATCTTTATTTACGAATCCAGTTATCATTGCGGCATCATCTTTTAAATAACTTTTTATTAAAGCTTGATTCTCATCCGATGCTAACATTTTAACAGTTCCATCGTTTGAAATCATTGTATATATACTCATATAAGCAGTAATATGACCTGTTTCATTCTTTATAGTTTCTAAATCGTCACAGAATCCCCTATTCGCCTTTGTATCGTCAATAGGAACCATTACAATTACTGAATTTGAAAGCGTTTCAACCGTTTGTTCAATTGAGCCTTCTGCATATTCTGGAGTTTCTACGAAT
>CAMNMY010000044.1 GCA_946545105.1 uncultured Clostridia bacterium | reverse complement strand
AGAAGATGGTACAGCTTATTCATTCTTTATGTTCTTTAGAAAGATGGGTCAAGTTATTGCAGCTGTAGCAGTTAATGCAACATTGCTTGCAATGGGATATTATGAAACAGTATCTCAAGGTAGTTTTGAATTTACAGGCGGACAATTAAAGTTAATGTTTATCTTGGCTACAATCATCCCAGCTGTATTCTTCGGAATTATGGCATTCTTGCTATATGTAGTCTTCCCATTATCTAAGAAGAAAGTTGCTATCCTTCAAGAAGAAAAAGAAGCTCACTTAAAGAAGTTAGCCGAAGGCGATGATGAAGGAATTGTAACTGAAGCAGAAGTAATTGCTGAAGAAGTTCAAGATGCTCCACAAGAGTAATAAGAGTTAGTTTACTTTATATATGAAGCGGGCCACCAAAGTGTGGTCCGTTTTTTTAATGATATTTTAGTGTTAAATCGTGCTTTATGGACAAAAGAGCAAAATGTTGGACAATTTCGTATTTTATTATGGGCGCAAACTTGTTATAATAAAAATGCGCGTATAATAAGCGCTTAATATAGAAAACAATGAAAAGAGGTTAAATATGAACGCTAAAGAAATATTGTCAAAGTTGACAGTTAAAGAAAAGTTAATGCTAACATCTGGCTTAGATTTCTGGCATTTAAATGGAGTAGAATCAGCAAATGTTCCATCAGTTATGGTAACAGATGGTCCTCACGGATTAAGAAAGGCTGCAGGCGGACAAATGAACGTTGGTATCGTTGTTCCAACAGAAGCATTCCCAACAGCATCTTGCTCAGCATGTAGCTGGGATAGAGAAGCCCTAAAGAAAATGGGTGAAGCTATGGCTGAAGAATGTATTCAAGAAGAAGTAGCAGTTATTCTTGGACCTGGTACAAACATGAAGAGAGATCCTCTTTGTGGAAGAAACTTTGAGTACTTCTCTGAAGATCCAGTATTAGCAGGTGAGATGGCAGCATCAATGATCAATGCTATTCAATCAAAGGGTATTGGTACATCTTTAAAACACTATGCTGCAAATAACCAAGAAACATACAGAATGACAGGAAGTTCAAATCTAGATATTAGAACTTTAAGAGAATATTATTTAAAACCATTTGAAATTGCAGTTAAGAAATCTCAACCATATACAATCATGGCTGCATACAACAAGATTAACAATGTTCCATCTTCTGGAAACAAGTTAGTTTTAAAAGATATCCTTCGTGATGAATGGGGGTACAACGGTTGTGTATTAACAGACTGGGGTGGTGCTCACGTTCACTATGAAGATTTAAATGCTGGTCTAGATTTAGAAATGCCAGGGAATAAGCAATTGTATCTAAAAGACACACTAAAGGCTTATAAGGCAGGTAAGATTAAAATCGAAGACATTGATAGAGCAGCATACAATGTATTGCACTTAATCGAAAAGACAATAGATGCTTCTTCAAAGAAGACTCCATATGATGCAGTAGCTCATCATAAGATTTCTAAAGAAGTTGCTTTATCTAGTATGGTTCTTCTAAAGAACGAAAAGAAGATGCTTCCATTAAGCGCTAAAGATAAGATCTTAGTTATTGGTGAGTTTGCTGAAAAGCCAAGATACCAAGGCGCAGGCTCTTCATTCTTAAATCCACCAAAGGTAGATTCTCTAAAAGAATCTTTAGATGCTGCTGGTATTAAGTACGAATATGCTAAGGGTTATGATTTATCTAACATGAAGGACGCTGAAGCAAACGCTAAACTAGCAGATGAAGCTGTTGCAATGATTAAAGATCAAACAGTTGTATTATATGTTGGTTTATCTGATGAATATGAATCAGAAGGAAGCGATAGATTAGTAACTAAGTTTGCGCTTCCAGATGCGCACTTAACACTTGCTGAGAAAGTATTTGCAAAGACAAACAAAGTAGTAGTTGTTTTATCTGCTGGTTCTGTTGTTGATTTATCATTTGCAGATAAGGCTCCAGCAATTCTAGATACATATTTAGCAGGTGCATCAATTGGTTCAGCTCTATGCGATATCCTATATGGAAAGACTAATCCATCTGGTAAGCTTGCTGAAACATGGCCTCTATCTTATGATGATGTCCCATGTTCTGAAACATATGGCGTAGAAAAGAATCAAGTAAACTATAGAGAAGGTTTATTCGTTGGTTATAGATACTATAACACCGCAAATGTAAAGGTTAGATATCCATTTGGCTATGGTTTATCTTATACAACATTCGAATATGCTAACCTAAAGGTTAAGGGTAACAAAGTTACAGTTGATGTTACAAATACTGGTAAAGTTGATGGTGCAGAAGTTGTTCAATTATATATCGCTAATAAGACAAAGGCTACAATCTTCCCAGCTTCTGAATTGAAGAATTTTGAAAAAGTATTCCTAAAAGTAGGTGAAACAAAGACTGTTGAAATGGAATTAAAGGATAGCGACTTTGAATATTTCAATGTTGAAAAGAATAAATATGTAATAGCTAAGGGCGATTATGAAATCCAAATTGCTGCTTCATCAAGAGATGTTAAGTTAACAGAAACAATTAAGAAAGATGGAGATACATCTTCAGATTTAGCTAAGTACAAGGGAAGTTGGTTTGAAACATTCAAGGGCAAGCCAACAGATGAAGATGCTAAGTTACTAGGATTAGAATGTATTAAAGAAGTTCCAACAAGAAAGGGTGACTACACGCTTGAAAATACTGTACAAGATGTAAAGGGCTCTGGATTTGGTAAATTATTCCATAAGATTATGTTGATAGCTGTTTGCGCTGCAACAGGTATTAAGAAATCTGAAATGGATACACCACAAAACAAGATGACTATTGAAGCAGCTTTAGGTATTTCATTCAGAGGTATGGCTGCAATGAGCGGTGGCATGATGCCATTATGGTTGGCAGGTATCTTAGTTGGATTCTGTAACGGATTCTCTAGAAAATCTAAAAAGAAGTAATTTTGTTTGAGGGGAAATGGACGAAATAGAAGTAAAAGCAAAACATATTAAAGCAAATAGTGCCGAATCTGTTGTTCAAAGCGGTAAAGATAATGACAGCATAAATGATAATGCTGAGGCATTTGTTGTAAATAAAGATATAGATTATTCTTGTCTTGGGTCATATTTAAAACAATTTAATAGTGTTGACACAAGTGAATGCCATACAAATGTTATTGTCGGAGAAGAGTTGTTAAAACTATATGAAAAGGTATCGAGCTTTAATAAGAGGAATAGTTATTCGTATTTGTTAGATTATATAAAAAATGAACATGCTAGTAGAGTTTGCATATTATATGGATTAAGAAGAACTGGGAAGACGACGTTGCTGTTCCAATTAATAAAAGATTTGGACATTTCGAAAACTGCGTATATTAAGATTCAAGAGTCAGATTCAATGGGGGATTTGATAAAGGATATCAATATATTAAAAAAACAAGGGATAGAGTATTATTTAATTGATGAAATAACTTTGCTGTCAGATTTTATTAATTCTGCCGCGGTATTGTCAGATATCTATTGCGCAATGGGATATAAAATTATTTTATCTGGAACGGATTCTTTGGGATTTGATTTTGCTCGAAGGGACGAATTATATGATCGCGCGGTAACAATTCATACTTCTTATATAACATTTAAGGAATTCTCTGAAGTATTGGGTAAAAACGATATTGACGATTATATAGAATATGGTGGCACATTGCAAAAAGAGAATATGAGTTACGACGATCCAGATTATAAAAAGGAAGATGTATCGTTTAGAGACGATGAGTCTACGCGAAAATATATTGATAGTGCAATAAGTCATAATATACAAAGAACTTTAAGGAATGAACGTTTTGGCTCAAGATTTTACCATTTAAAGGAATTGTATGACAAAAACGAATTAACAAATGCAATAAACAGAATCGTAGAAAATATGAACCACGAATTCTTGTTGAGTGTTATAAAGGAGACTTTTAAATCGCACGACCTGGGATTCGCAAAACAGTTATTAGCTCATAATAAAGATGAGAATATTCAAACGGCATTATACGAAATTGATCAAAAAGCTGTTATAGATACGTTAAAAAGGCTTATAGATATTAAGGAAAAAGAAGAAACAACAGTTGAGATTACGCAACAATCGGTAGATCAAATAAAAGAATATTTGTACGTACTTGATTTAATTAAAGACGTCGAAATTAGATATAGCGATGGAATAATAGAAAAGAGACCAGTTTTTACGCAACCAGGAATGAGATATTCTATAGCAAAAGCATTATGCTACTCATTATTGCAAGATAACTATTTTAAAATGGTTAGCGAGAAGAATAAAGAAATAATACTTAACAAAATACTTCAAGATGTAAAGGGAAGAATGCTAGAAGATATAGTATTATTAGAGTCAACCTACAAAAAGAATAGAAATGAAGAGGTGTTTAAATATATAGATAACCAAAAGAATATTGAATATAATAT
Source organism: uncultured Clostridia bacterium (assembly GCA_946545105.1). The sequence goes on along the minus strand of CAMNMY010000044.1, from coordinate 2,648 downwards.
GGTAAAATACAACAAGCATACAAATAAATTCGTTGTATACGAAATAAAGCATTCGAGTAAGGTTGATTTAAATGCACAAGCAAAACATTTGAAGAATGTTGAGGCGCTAAAGGAAATGGCTAAAAAGTTTGGAATTCTCGAATCAAAAAAAGTATTATATAAAGGAATTTGTAGAGAAGTAGGAGAAATCTACTATTTAACAGTTGAAACATATTTAAAGAATTTAAAATAAAAAAACGCGGGATTAAGTCCCGCGATTTTTATATCTAATGCTTTGCTTTATTTTGTGCCGTAAAGTCTATCGCCAGCATCACCAAGTCCTGGAAGGATATAGCAATGTTCATTTAATTCTCTATCTAGAGTAGAAACGAATAATTTTAGATTTGGATGTTCAGAAGCAATCTTTTCAACACCAACTGGAGCAGCAATAACGCTCATTAGAGTAATATCCTTACAACCAATCTTTTCAAGATATGAAATAGCAGCAGAAGCTGAACCACCAGTTGCTAGCATTGGGTCTAGAACGATAACTTTCATATGTTCAATACCATCTGGCAATTTGCAATAGTATTCTTTTGGTTGCATTGTTTCTTCATCTCTATACATACCAATATGTCCAACCTTAGCTGTTGGAAGAAGTGTATGGATACCATTAACCATACCAAGACCAGCTCTTAAGATAGGAACTAGGGCAATACTCTTTTCAACAATTTCTGTTTGCTTACATTTTTCAAGTGGAGTTTCAACTTCAATTTCTTTTGTTGGAACATCTTTCAATACTTCATAAGCCATGATTGTTGTGATTTCTTCGATTAATTCTCTGAACTCTTTCATGCCCGTATTTTTGTTTCTTAAAATTGCTACTTTGTGTCTAATAAGTGGATGATCAAAAATCATTACATTCTTAAAATCTTTCATGTAAACCTCTTTAATTTTTTAACATTGTATATATTATACAAACAAAAATATGAAATAACAAGGAATAAAAAGGATAAAAAACGCGCTTTTATGCAAGAATATACAAAAATTCGGACAAAAATGTATAAATATACGCATATTTTGGTATTTTTGTGAATATTTTATGCAAAATAAACTTTTTTGCAAATTTTTGTGGCGTAATTTTTGGTTTTGTTGTTTAATAGATAGTGTTAAATGAAATTTCGGAGGAAATAAAAATGAAAAAGAATTTAGTTTTAGTAATTTTAGTTATTGCTATTGTTGCTACAGCTGCATTAGGTTTCTCTGCTTGTAACAAGAAAGCAGCAATCGGTGTTCAAGCTGGTACAACAGGTGAATATTATGTAAAGGGTGACGCAGATTGGGACTTTGAAGGTTTTAGCAATCTAAGCGCTACAACATATGCAAACGGTGGTTTGGCTGTTCAAGCTATGAAGAATGGTTCAGTTAAGGCCGTTATTATTGATGAAGCTCCAGCAAAAGCTCTTGCTTCAAGAATTGAAGGAATCAAGGTTATTGATATCGCTTTAACAGAAGAAGAATACGCTTACGGTGTAGATAAGGCTCAAAATGATTTATTAGCAAGTATCAATGCAATTATCGCTAGTGATGAATTTAAAGCAAAGAAAGCTGAAATTATGAATGCTTACTTTGGTGATGGTACACCTTCTCCAGTAGAAGCAAAGACAACACAAGATGCATCTAAGGCTGATCAACAATTAGTTGTTGCTACAAATGCAGAATTCGCTCCATTTGAATACAAGGATGGAACAAAGTTCGCAGGTGTTGATATGGAAATCGCTGCTTACTTCGCAGAAAAACTTAACTTAGAATTAGTTATTTTAGATATGGAATTCGATTCAGTTGTTACATCTGTTGGCGTAAACAATGTAGATATCGCTATGGCTGGTTTGACAGTAAACGAAGTTCGTAAGCAATCTGTTAACTTCACAGCATCTTACTACAATGCTTCTCAAATGTTAGTTGTTCTTTCTGACAATACAACATTCGACGCTTGTAAGACAGCAGCTGACGTTGAAGCTATTTTAAAGACTCTATAATGAATTTTGGATATTTACTAGCTTCTCAGGAATGGGATTTATTTTGGAGACAATTTGCTACTAAGGGCGCTTACAAAAACGTCCTTAGTGGTTTAGGTATAACAGCTGAAATTGCCGTCCTTGGTCTTTTAATAGGTATCGTTATCGGTACCTTAATTGCCGTTATAAAGGTTGTTCCAAAATATAAGACATTTCCAAAAGTTTTAGAAGCGATTGCAAATGTATATGTAGGTTTGTTCAGAGGAACTCCAATGGTAGTCCAATTATTAATTGGATACTTTGTTTTGTTCCCAGCGATTGGAATTACAGGATCAAGATTAAATATTATTACTGCAGTTTTAATATTTGGTATGAATTCAGGTGCTTATGTATCAGAAATCATGAGATCAGGTATTCAATCTGTAGATGTAGGTCAATTAGAAGCCGCAAGAGCTTTAGGTTTGCCATATGGTACATCTATGATGAAGGTTGTAATTCCTCAAGCTGTTAAGAACATTCTACCAACACTAGGAAACGAATTCATTTCATTAATTAAGGAAACATCAGTTGTAAGCTTTATTGCTATCGTAGATTTAACAAAAGCATTCAAGCAAATCGGCGATGCAAACTATGCTTACATTGTTCCATATT
>CAMNMY010000043.1 GCA_946545105.1 uncultured Clostridia bacterium | reverse complement strand
GTGTTTATTACGTGCAACTTCAGCTCTTTTTTCTCTAATTTCTTTGTCTACTTCAGAGCGAAGTCTTTGGCTTTCTTCTCTTGCTTCTTGTTTTGCTTCCTTTAGGAACTCTCTTGACTCAGCTTGAGCTGATTCGCGCAATTTGTCGCACTCTTGCTTTACGCTGCCAACATTTTTACGTACATAAAATCTATACACAAGCCACGATGCTAAAGCACCTAATACTAGTGCTAATATCGCAGCCAATATAATTCCAGTTGCGTCTGCTCCAAGAAGAAAACTAAAGCAACTAATTTCGTTACTTGTCATTATTACCTCCTGATACTCTTGTTAAGTTTCAATTTTCTATGTTTTATTTTTATTTTTGTGGGCCTAAACCCAATGTTAATTTTACTCTATCAAAATGTAGTAGTCAAGAATGAAAATTTCTAAAACGCTTATTTATATATAAAAAATATACGTGCTAAATCTCTTCTACGCTATCAATATCGATTTTCGCACCAGAAACGACACTAATCATGTATCCTTTATATTCGAATGATTTATAGTTAAATTCTCTATCCAAATACTTACAGCAAAAATCATTTTTTATTTCTACGTTATGTAATCCTTTTAACCCTATTCCTACACACTTTATACAAGCTTCTTTTATAGTCCATGCTTTTGTAGCATCTATATCGCTTGTTATTTTTTCTCTTTCTTCGTTTGAATATATTCTTTCAATAAAGTGATCATCAAAATGATGTATCTTTAAAATATCTACACCAACCTCTCCATCCGTTGAGATATATCCACACGCAAAATCACCATAATTTGACAAATTATATTTGTCTTGGCCATTCATATAAGGCTTTCCTTCTACGCCAATATGCTTTTCACGGCCGTTTAATATGATATTTTCAATTATTCTTGTTGCAATATATAAATCCTTATCTTTTTCAAAGATTTGCTCATTTGACCCCATTTTTTGAGCCAAATCAAATTTAGATATATTGTTTTTGTTTAGAATAATTAATCTTTGCATTCTTATTTTCTATCTTCAATATCATCAAAAGCTACGTATTCTTCATCTTGTGGAGTATTAACATACTTTATTTGATATAAATAATACCCAACACCTACACTCCATGGTATTAAGAGATGAGATGTGAATTCACCCATTGCTGTTGTCCAGCCCGTTTTTGCCTTAGCATCTACACATAGTGCTAATATCCAAATAATAAATTCTAAAGCTAAATAGCAAAGCGCAAGCACATCAAACACAAACTGTAAGTTTACCCCTTTTATCTTTATAATAATTCCAAGAATCACAAGCGCAATAAACACAAATATCGCAAGCATTACAAATACTGCTTCTGCTACTCTTAGTGCATTGTTTCTATCGTAAAACGCAAAAAACGGATTAGATATGCTAAGCATAGTAGATATAGCATAGTATGCTAAATAAGCTTTTGCTAAGAATTTAATATACTCTTTTTTATTTGATGCTATACAGTACAATAAAATGCCAATAAGCCCAACATAGATAATAAACCAAAGAATTCTTCCAAAATTTCCCGCAGGAAAGTCATTAAAAGATCCAAAAGTCGTAATTCCTGTGAATAAAATGATGAATCCCAATAGACCCATTAATACATATTCAAACAATCCAAAGTTATTTTTTATCAATCTAGTTAACATAAACGTACCTCAATTATGCACATTATACTATAAATAAAAATTGGTGTCATTTATTGACACCAACTTTAAATTAATCAACAGATTCTTCTTGTATTTTTTGAATTACTTTCGCCTTAATCTCTTCTGCAACTTCTGGATTATCTTGAAGATATTGGATCGCCTTGTCTCTACCTTGAGCAATCTTTTCATCCATATAGCTAATCCAAGAACCGCTCTTTGCCATGATTCCTTCTTGAATAGCCATATCTACGATACAACCTTCTTGAGAAATACCCTTGCCATATAACATATCAAATTCAGCTACTTTAAATGGAGGAGCTACCTTATTCTTAACAATCTTAGCCTTTGTTCTATTTCCGATGAATTCAGCTCCATCTTTGATAGCATCGCCCTTTCTTACATCAATTCTAATACTTGCATAGAACTTCAAAGCCTTACCACCTGGAGTTGTTTCTGGGTTACCAAACATAACGCCTACCTTCTCTCTTAATTGGTTAATGAAGATAACGCATGTGTTTGCTTTAGCAATAACGCTTGTAACTCTTCTTAGACCTTGGCTCATCATTCTTGCTTGAAGACCGATAACTGATTGTCCTACTTCACCTTCAATTTCAGCTTTTGGAGTTAAAGCAGCAACTGAGTCAACAACGATAATATCTACAGAATTTGATCTTACCAATGTATCCAAGTTATCTAAAGCTTGTTCACCTGAATCTGGTTGAATTACATATAAGTTATCAATATCTACGCCAAGCTTTTTAGCATATACAGCATCCAAAGCGTGTTCAGCATCGATAAATACTGCCGTTCCACCTTGTTGTTGGCAAGAAGCAATTGCATGTAATGCAAGTGTTGTTTTACCAGAAGATTCTGGTCCATATATTTCGATGATTCTTCCCTTTGGGAATCCGCCAACACCTAAAGCAACATCTAGTGCTAAACATTGTGTTGGAATAACATCAACACTCTCAATCTTTTTCTCGCCCAATCTCATAATTGAGCCTTTACCGTAACTCTTTTCAATCTTTGAGATTGCCTCATCGATTAGAGCTGTTTTTTCTTGGTTTAATTCTTCTACTTTCTTACCAGCCATTTTATTTATACCTCATCAATAATTTTTTACTAAGTTTAATAACATAAATAGAGCCGTATTCGCTGCCATTTTACGAATAGTTTCTCTATTTCCATCAAGGTGACATTCTTTAACCTCAATGCCCTTTTGTGAACCTACACCCACATATACTAGACCAACCTCAGTTCCGAATTCATCTGAATTAGGACCAGCGCATCCTGTTGTTGAAACTGCAATTTGAATCTCCTTGTTTGCTAAAAGTCCTTGTACCATCTCTTCGCATGTTTCTTTAGAAACAGCACCATATGTATCAATAGTTGTGCTCTTTACATGTAGTCTTCTAACTTTTGCTTGTGATGCATAAGTTACAAATCCTTCATATAAAACATTGCTTGCACCAGATACATTAACAATTGATGCACAAACCAATCCGCCAGTTAAAGATTCAGCAACTGCAACCTTTAGGTTCTTTGTTGTAGCTAAACGAACTACACATTCCTCAAGTGATGTATCACAATCAGCATATATAGCATCTTTAGCAATTACCTCAATCTTATTTAAGATCTCTTGGAACACTACTTCAGATTCTGATTGATTGATTATAACAATAGTATCGTCTAAATAATCTTGTGATACTTGAATAAAAACACCCTTTTGAGACAAATTGTTAATCTCTTCAATTTGCTTATGAGATAAGTCGAATGCTTTTAATACACAATAGTCTTTATACTCTTCTATCATTCTTCCACCACCTTTCCTACATAATCTAGGCCATCTAGTTTTTCGATTTTAACCTTATATATTGATCCGATATCTACTGGGATATCTGAAGTAAAATACACTTTCGTATCTATTTCAGGGGCATCAGACTTGCTACGGCCTACGAACACTTGCTTGTCGTAATCTATACCTTCGTAAATTACTTCAAGTTCTCTCCCTATGTTCCTTGCCATTCGCGATGTCATTACTTTCTGTTGAAGCTTATATAACTTAGCTTGTCTTGAAAGCTTAACACTTTCCTCTATTTGTCCGCTTAATCTAGCTGCCGCAGTACCTTCTTCTTGTGAATAAGCAAAGAATCCGCATCTATCAATTCTTCCGCTCTTGATAAATTCTTCTAATTCTTCGAAGTCCTCTTTATCTTCTCTTGGGAACCCTACAATAAATGTCGAGCGAATTGTGAAACAGTTATATTTCTCAATTCTTTCAAATAGCTTTTCGATATCGGATTTTTGAAGGTGCCTATTCATCAACTTTAAGATCTTATTTGATACATGTTGCAATGGTATATCTAAATACTTGCAAATCTTATCTTCTTTAGCCATAAAATCTAAAAGTTCATCTGTTATGTTTTCAGGATATAGATACAACAATCTTATCCACGCAATATTAGTTTTACATAATTCTTTTAATAAGTCAACGATTTTTTTACTGCCGTAATTGTCTTGTCCGAATATTGAGACATCTTGAGCCACGAGTACAATTTCTTGTACTCCATATTTAGACTCTAATTCCTTTACTTCGTCTACAATATCCTCAATTGATCTTGATGTATATTTACCTCTAATTGCTGGAATTGCACAGTATGTGCATTTGTTGTTACATCCTTCTGCAATCTTTACATATGCAAAATGTTGTGGAGTTGTTAGGACTCTCTTTGGTGAAAAATATCTATCGTTGATATCATTTTCGTAATAGTTTCTCTTTCCTGAATCAACCATTTCTTTGATATATTGTGGAAGCTTAGAATATGAAGCTGTTCCAACAAACAAATCAACTTCTGGCATTTCATTGTATAAATCCTTCATGTATCTTTGAGATAAACAGCCCGTTACAACCAAATATTTGCACTTGCCTGTCTTTTTGTATTGTGCCATTTCAAAGATTGTATCAATGGATTCAGTTTTAGCGCTTTCAATAAATGCGCATGTATTTACAATGATAATATCTGCTTGTTCTGGATCTTGTGTTAATTCATATCCGTCATCTTGCAAGAATGCAAGCATGTTTTCTGTATCTATTCTATTTTTATCGCAACCTAGCGATACTGTTCCTATTTTCATTTTTGTCCTAATTTTGCATAATATGCTTCTTTTCTTTCTTTAATCTTTGCTAATTCTTCATCAGAGATTTTGAAAACTCTTTGATTGTTCTCAATTTCTACGAAATTCATAATCTCAAGCCAAACTCTGATTTTAATAGCTCTTTTGTATGTAATGCCCAATTCTCTTTGTAGCATAGAAATTTCTACCGAATTATGCTTTCTACAAAGTTCTAATGCATCGATAATCTTCTCATCTGGGAATTCAACATCTTCTTCTTCGATAATATCTACGCTCTTCTTTTGGTCTTTAAATACTTGCTTATTCTTTAACACATAATCAATACCTGAATAGATTGTTAAAACAACAGCAATACCTAAAAATACAATAAATAGCCACCAGAATACTTTTCCGGCTACATATGCAGCACGATTACCTTCCCAATTTTCAAAAGGAATAAACAACATAGCATTTAGCGAAGCCATTGTTGTTAATGTTTTCCATTTCCCGGCTTGTCCTGCTTGCAAAATGATATTCTTTGAAGCTGCAATTTGTCTAAATAAAGAAACTGCAAATTCTCTTGTTATGATAACAATTGTTACACATATCATAAGATATGGGATTCCAACTCTATCAGTTGCTGCTATTCCAAATGCAAGTGCTGTTACTACTAATACTTTATCCGCAATTGGATCTAAGAATTTTCCAAGTGTTGTAACCATTTTGTATTTTCTTGCAATATATCCATCAACAAAGTCTGTCATTGATGCAATAAAGAATAGCGATGCTGTAATAATAAATATCCAGTTAAATTGTGGTAGCGCACTCTCTAGACAGAATGACACAATTATAACTGGGATCATAGCTAGTCTAATTGTCGTAATTTTGGTAGGTAAATTCATTACTCTTCTCCTTCACCTCTTAACTTATCTACATCTGCTTGCGTAGCAAGGATAGTCTTTTTCGTACCTTCAATTTTTATGTAACCACTCTCTTCCATCCAGTTAATAATCTTAGATGCTCTTGGGAATCCAACAGACAATTTAGCTTGTAAGAATGATGTTGATACTCTATCGTACTTGATACATAATTCAAGTGCATCAATAAATTGAGGATCTACGCCACCTTTGTTTCCATCGCCAAGATCCATCTCCATTTGTTGAGCTTGTTCTTTTTGAGGATCTGCCATAATCATCTTTTCGGCTTCTTCGTCAAAATATTTATCATTGTGGTCTTTGATATATTGAATCATTTCTTCGATATTTTCTGTTGATATAAAGGCGCCTTGAATACGTTGTTGTCCTGCTTCATATGGGTTAACAAACAACATATCACCATAGCCTAACAATTCTTCTGCACCGCCAGATCCCAAAATAGTCATAGAGTTTACAGCATCTGAAGTCTTTAGCGCCATTCTTGTTGGCAAGTTAGCCTTAATTGTACCTGTTACGACATCAACAGATGGTCTTTGCGTAGCAAGTACTAAGTGAATACCTGCAGCTCTTGCTTTTGCAGCAAGTCTTTGAATAACCATATTAAATTGCTTCTTAATGCCTTGGTCTTGAGATACAACTTCTGCGAATTCATCAATGATAATTACAATGTATGGAACTCTCATTGTTGGGTCGCGCTTAATTTCTGGTTTAGCGTTATATTCTTCTAGATTTCTAGCGCCAGCAGATTTGATTAGTTCATATCTTCTCTCCATCTCTTGTACAGCCCAATTCATGGCGTTTATAGCCTTAGCTGGCTCTGTTAGGATATTTGGTATCAACAAGTGAGGAATACCCGCATATACGGCGAATTCTACCTGCTTTGGATCAAATAGGATTAATCTCATCTCTTCTGGAGAATATCTACATAGTAGAGATATCAACATTACATTTAGTGCTACAGATTTTCCTGATCTTGTTTGTCCGCAGACCAACATATGAGGAGCTGTTGTTAAATCAAATGTATATGTCTTACCGTTAATATCTTTACCTAAAGCGAATATCAAACCAGAATCCTTTGTTCTAGCCTTTTGATAATCCGCACTCTTCCACATATCTTTTAGGTTTACTTTTGATCTTGCTTTATTTGGAATTTCTACACCACAGTAGTTTGTTCCTGGAACTGGTGCTAAAAGTCTCATACTTGGAACAGCAAGTCCCATCTTAATATCATCAAATTTAGCTGTTAAGTTCTTAACTGGTGTACCTGGCTCCAATCTAAAGTTAACTCTTGAGAATGTAGGTCCTTTAATTGTTCCCACGATTTCTACATTAATTTTGAAGTTTGCAAGTGTTTGCTTTAATTCTTCGGCCTTTGCTTCCAATACTGAATC
>CAMNMY010000042.1 GCA_946545105.1 uncultured Clostridia bacterium | reverse complement strand
TCTTTACAAATCCTGCTTTTGTTAAAGTTATGGAATATGTAAAGGCTAACAAAAAGCAATTGCACGTAATGGGACTATTATCTGATGGTGGTGTACACTCACACTATACACATCTATTTGCTTTAATCAAAATGGCAAAAGATTTCGGCTTAGATAATATCTATGTTCATTGCTTTATGGATGGTAGAGACGTTTCTCCAACAAGTGGTATTACATACGTTCAAAAGCTTGTTGATTACACAAAGGAACTAGGCTTTGGTAAGATTGCTACAATCTCTGGAAGATTCTATGCAATGGACAGAGACAATATTTGGGATAGAGTTGAAAAGTCTTATACAGCAATGTGCGATGGTATAGGTATTGAAGAATCAGACCCAGTACAAGCTATGCAAAATTCTTATGACAAAGGAGTAACAGATGAATTTATTATTCCTACAGTTATTAAAGAAAACGGAAAGCCAGTTACAACAGTAAATGAAGGTGATGGTATTGTATTCTTCAACTTTAGACCAGATAGAGCAAGACAAATTACAAGATCATTTATCTATGAAGATTTCAAGGGATTTGAAAGAAAGAAAGGTTTCTTAAAACCACACTTTGTTTCTTATACACAATACGATGTAACATTCAATGATCATCTAGATGTTGCATATAGACCTGAATCTTACAACAACACATTAGGTGAATACTTATCTAAGCTTGGTTTGAAGCAATTTAGAATCGCTGAGACACAAAAATATGCTCACGTTACATTCTTCTTCAACGGTGGCGTAGAAGCCCCAAATCCAGGCGAAGACAGAATCTTAATTGATTCACCAAAGATTGCTACATTTGATTTAATGCCAGAAATGAGCGCATACAAAGTATGCGATAAAGCATGCGAAACAATTAAGAGCGGTAAGTACGATGCTATGATCCTAAACTTCGCAAACTGCGATATGGTAGGACATACAGGTATCATCCCAGCAGCTCAAAAAGCAGTTAAGGTTACAAGCGAATGTGTTAAGAAGGTAATCGATACAATCTTATCTATTGGTGGACAAGCTTTATTAACAGCAGACCATGGTAATGCAGATTGCATGATCGCAGAAGATGGAAGTCCATTTACTGCTCATACAACAAACCCAGTACCATTTGTTGTTATAGGGGCTGAAGGTGTTAAGTCATTACAAGACGGCGGAAGACTATGTGATATTGCTCCAACTATGTTGGATATTATGGGCGTAGAGATTCCAAAGGAAATGACAGGACATTCTCTAATCAATAGATAGTATTAAATGACTATGATAGGGCATCCCGAAAAAACGGGATGTCTTATTTTTTTAGCAAAAAAATTGGTGGCTCAAATGAACCACCAATTAAATTCAAATTCTAAATATTAACCAGCGATGAATTGAACTGTTCTTTGAACAGATGCTAGATAATATCCATAAGCTTCAGCTTGAACTGAAACTTCAAGTCCAACCATAGAAGTTTCTGACTTGAATGAATATGTTGTGTTAGAAATTCTAACTTCTTCACCATTGATTACTAATTTGAATAGTTTACCATCTTCACAACCAGTAATTGTAATTGTGTTTGTATATGTGCCATCATCATTCTTTATTGATATAGCAACAATATTGTCGTTGATTAAAGCGATTTGCTTTTCTGTCTTATATGATGTCATTGTATCCTTAGATGTTTGGATTTCCTTAGAGAATGAACAAGCAACTAATCTCAATGAGTGATATCCCAAAGCGCTCAATTGTTCTGTCACTGGGGCGCCGTATGCTCCTGTTAATTGTTGAAGAGTAATAATTCTATTACCATATTCATTAGCTACAGAAGCGTGAGTATTAATGAATTCTTCAGAAGACATTTCTGTTAAGATGTATTTTGTAGTTCCATCAATTGTTACAACATAGTAATCTGCAAAATCTACCTTAGAGAACTTAAGGAATACGTCACCATCATATGTGTCCATATATACGTTTGTTGGAGTAGATAACTTCAATGTGTATGAATACTCAATAGAAGCTGGAGTTTCGCAATCTAGATATAAAGTTTGTCCGCTAACTAATGTATCTGCATTTAATGTATCAAAGTTATAGTTTCCTAAAACGTAAGCTTTAATTGTATGAGTAGCAGCACCGGCAGCTTTTAGATCATCTGTGATATCTACATAATTATCATGAGATGCATCATATTTCTTATCGTCCATAACGAATTGGTAAGAAACATCGTTGTAGCTATTTACTTCTGCGCAAACAGCTTTAAATACGCCACCTTCTTCGCTCACCATTAAATCAACTGGTGTAGGAAGTGTTTCAAGGTAGATAAGCTTTGTGCAGTTTTGAGCTGTATAAGTATCTTCTGAAGCGTTGTAAATAGCTAAAAGGTTAATATTCTTATAACTTGGGCAAGAATGTCCTTTTAACATAGCAACTTTGCTACCACCTACAACTGCATCTAATTTTCCTAATGCTTGTAGAGTAGATGTTTCATCTAAAGTGAATGTATGGCCAACACAGGCATTTGTGATTAAAACATTAGTATTTTTAAATACTACATTATTTCCGCCAATTTCTGCGCCAATAACAACGCCGATACAATCATTGAATTCAATAGCAGTTGCTTCGTTTGCTACTGCAAATGAACCATTAAATATAACTGAATTAGCATTAAATGTAGCTTTATCTACTGCAGATAATGTATAGAATTCAACATTATGTGCTACAACTTGAACTGAGCCTTTAGAAACAACGGCTGCAGCAAACTTTGTATCTTTACCTGTTACATTAAGTGCATTAACAGTTACTAATCCTTTAGATGTATAGTTGCCTTTCTTTAGTGTACCAATTTCAATTGCAGCATCGTTTGCGCCAATTGTTAATGTACCATTAACAGTTAAATTGTGGCCTTGTAAATCAATGTTACAATTTGATCCAGATAAATCTAAATCTCCAGATACTACAACATCTTTTTCAAGGACGAAACGCTTTCCAGCAGCTGCTACGAAATCTGTTTCATTATAGACATGGATTCTACCTTGGAAATAACAGAAATATAGAGGGAAGAACACAATAGAGAAAATAGCAATAAATGCAATAACTGAAATAACAACTATTGCAATCTTCTTATTCTTGCTCATTGGTTCTTTTAATTTTGCAGTTCTTGGAAGATCTTGGATTGGTTGGATAGGAGCTTCAGCTGTATTGTCAATGACAATAGGAGCATCTTCTTTATCAGATGCTGCAGCTTGCTCTTCAACTTTTTCTTCTTCTTTTACATCATCAACCTTAGGTTGTTCTTCAACTGGTTGTTCAACAGGAGCTTCAGCAGGTTCTTCAACCTTTGTAGCTTCAGTTTCTTCAACGTTTTGTTCTTCAACATTTGGTTGTAATTCGTCTTTCTTTTCTTCGCTCATACTAAATTCCTTTTATAAAATGCTTTACTAGTTCTTCGCCAGAAGCAAAATAAATATTTGATGCCTTGGCTGTTTCTTCATTATAAGTTTTTATTACATTATCCTTTTCGTCACAAGATCTATAGATCACATAAGGAACAGGATCAGATACATGAGTTCTAATAGCAATAGGAGTAGGGTGGTCTGGTGCAACTAGGATTGAGAAATCTTCCCCCATCTTTCTTAACTCGTCTACTACATATTTTACTACAATACTATCTATTTTTTCTATTGATAATATTTTATGCTCTAAATCGCCTTGGTGTCCGCATTCATCTGGAGCTTCCATATGAATGTAAACATAGTCTCTATCTTTTAGAGAATCAATTGCAGCTTTTGCCTTTCCAGCAAAGTTTGTTTCATATGTTCCGCAAGCGCCTTCAACATCGATAACATTCATCTTAGCGCCGATACCAATACCTTTTAGTAAATCAACAGCTGAAATTACAGAGCCTTCAATGTTGTATCTTTCTTTGAAAGATTGTAGTGCAGGCTTTGTACCTTCGCCCCATAGCCAAATGCTATTAGCAGGATTCTTGCCAGCTTTGATTCTTTCTTTGTTGATTGGATGATCTTTTAATAATTCATATGACTTTTTCATTAAAGACAACATTTCTTCGCCATATAAACCTTTTGGAAGATATTCGGTAATCTTCTTTGAAGATATATCATGTGGTGGTGTATAGATTGTTCCTGTTTTAGCGTGATGCTTAACTAAACAATGTCTATAACTTACACCAGCATAGAAAGCAAGTGTATCTGTACCAAGCTTTGATTGAACATATTCAATTAATTCTTTAGCTTCTTTTGTTGAAACTTCGCCAGCAGAGTAGTCAACCATAGTTTTATCTTCATAATTTGCTTCGTCAGATAATGTTACTAAATTACAACGTGTAGCAACATCGTCATCTTTCAAATCGATGCCGATAGATAAAGCTTCAAGTGGGCTTCTACCTGTGTAGCAAGTTTTTGGATTGTATCCCATAACTGCAAGGTTAGCAACATCGCTGCCTGGCTTTAATCCTTCTGGGACAGTTTTTACTAAACCAATCTCGCCTTTTGCACATAGTGCATCAATGTTTGGTTTGTTTGCGACCATAAGTGGAGTTTTGTTACCAATTTTTTCAATTGGCCAATCTGCCATTCCGTCGCCTAAAATAACTACATATTTCATTTTGTCACCTTCATTTAATAGCATTAGTTTATTACAAACTAATTGCTAAGTCAAATTAACAAATAAGAATGGAATTTATAGCAAAATAGAAAAGTCCAGCAAGACGCTGGATCATATGTCGATTAAAAAGCTAGATTTTGTTAATTATTTTTACTAATAATCTCTAAAAACTCGGCTGCAGTTACAACAATCGGATCGTTTGGGAAATGCCTTTTGTTTCCAGTTATTAGGTAGGCGCCGTCGTCCTTTTTATCAAGGACTACTTCGTAGAAGACCAAATCTTTCATATCTATCAATTGTAGTCCGCTTGGCTTAGGATTAACTTCGAGACCCCTGCTAATCATCAAAGAAACAGCATAATTAACTAAAATAGGGTTGAACCCAAATTTTTTTCTAGATAATACTTCATTATATTCAGAAATAATGTCAGCTGAATACAATGGAACTATTTCCATATCGGAGATTTTGTTAAATATTTGAACAACAGCAGAATCTTCCTTGCTGGAAAGTAGAGCAGAGACTAAAACATTAGTGTCAATAACTGCATAGTACTTCATCAGTTGCTAATTCCTTTGCGGGCTTTTGCGATTTCTTCATCAATTTCTTCCATAGACATGTCGGCTACTCCATTTTCCTTTGCCTGCTTTCTTATGTCGGCAAACACTTTCTTTGAGTTTTCTGGGCTAAACAAATCAGTTGCAGCAATTTCAAATGGAATACGTTTTTCGTTTACAACCGCTCTTGCGAAAATATTAATGGCTGTAGACATATTCATGCCAAAATAATTGCAAAGTGTTTCAAATTCCGTTTTCAATGATTCCTCCATCCTTACACTAAATGTTGCTTGTGCCATTTTTTATTACCTCCCTATGGTTCAATTATATTATAAAACAAATGTGTTCAAAAATCAATATATATGCACCTAATAGGTTCGTATAGGTGCAATATTGACATCGTATGCGCAAAGGATGTCTTTTTTTTGTCGTGTTCGCGCGTGTGCGCTTTTTGCGCGCCTTGAAAAGAAAGCCCATAAATGATAAGATTATTTTGTATACAAAGAGGGCATTATGATAGACAAGATTAATTTAAACTACGATTGGAAATACAGCGAAAACTTTTCAGATGATGCACTATTAACAAAATTTGATGATTCTAATTTTCAATCAGTAAATATTCCACACACAAACAAAGAGATTCCTTTTAATAATTTTGATGAAGAGATTTATCAATTTGTTAGCATCTATAGAAAACATGTAACAATTGATGAAAAATTCAAAGGGAAGAGATTAATTCTTGAGTTTGAAGCTGTAGCCAATGCGGCAGATGTTTATGTTAATGGAAAATTAGCATTTTCTCATAAAGGTTCATATACTGCTTTTTCAGGCGATATTACAGATTTTGTAGAATTTGGTAAAGACAATATAATTGCTGTTAAAGTAGACAGTACTGAAAGAGAGGATATTCCTCCGTTTGGGAATATTGTAGATTATCTTGTTTATGGCGGTATATATCGTGAAGTGTACATATATGTTCACGAAGAAGAATATATAAAGCAAATGTGCCTTTCTCCAATAGATGTTTTGGAAAAGCCAACACTTCGTGTTGATTTAAAGTTTAATAAAACAACAAAAAAGCCTGTTCAAATAACAATCATAAATGAAGGAAAAGAAATATCTAAAACTGCAATATCTACAAATGCGGATAGCGTATCTTTAGATATAGAGATAAAGAATGCAAAGCTTTGGGACATAGATAATCCAAACCTATATACAATAAAAGCAGAACTTGGAAACGATGTTATCGAAGATAAAGTCGGAATTAGAGAAGCCAAATTCACGAAAAACGGTTTTGTTCTAAACGGCAAAAAAATAATGTTAAGAGGTCTAAATAGGCATCAAAGCTATCCTTATGTTGGTAATGCTATGCCAGCTTCTGCACAAATCGCCGATGCAGAGTTTTTAAAATTCCATTTGGGTGTAAATTTAGCAAGAACATCTCATTATCCTAATTCAAAGCATTTCTTAAGAAGATGTGATGAGATTGGACTTTTAGTATTTACTGAAATACCAGGATGGCAACATGTTAGCAAAAGAGAAGATTGGCGTGAACTATGCTTACAACATGTTGAAGAGATGATTACACAATGCTATAACCATCCATCAATTGTTCTATGGGGCGTAAGAATTAATGAATCTCCAGATGACGATGAGTTATATACAAAGACAAATGCACTTGCGCATTCATTGGATCCATATCGTCAAACAACTGGCGTTAGATTCTTCCCAAAAAGCCATTTATTGGAAGATGTATACGCTTATAATGATTTTATACACTCAGGTTCTAATGCTCCAATTACACCAAAATTCATTGTTACGAGCCCATCTAAGCCACTTATCATCTCAGAGCATAATGGACATATGTACCCAACAAAGTCATTTGACCATGAGAATAAGAGATTAGAGCATGCTTTAAGACATGCAAGAGTTGTTAATGCTGCATACAAATCAAAAGG
>CAMNMY010000041.1 GCA_946545105.1 uncultured Clostridia bacterium | reverse complement strand
CCCAAGATTTAACTTGTTCTTCAATTACTGGCTCTAATTCTTCAACGATATATAACTTTTCTACTTTGCTTGCGAATTCTTGAATTAATTTCTTTGGTAGTGGGTGAACTAAACCTAACTTTAGAACTGATGCATTTGGTAAAGCTTCCTTAACATATTGATATGGAATACCAGATGTAATTACACCAATCTTTGTATCGTTATATTCAACCTTATTGATTGCAAATGAAGAAGCATCTTCTGCCATTCTCTTTAATCTTGCTTCTACTACTAAGTGTCTCTTGATAGCATTACCTGGCATCATAACACGCTTAGCAATATCTCTTTCATAAACCTTATCTTCAACTTCCTTTCTATCTTCAAGAGTAACAATACCTTGAGAGTGTGCAAGTCTAGTTGTTGTTCTAACCATAATTGGAGTATCGTATTCTTCACTTAACTCATATCCAAGTTTTATGAAGTCTTTAGCTTCTTGAGAATCTGAAGGTTCTAATACTGGAACCATAGCAGCTCTTGCTACCATTCTTGAATCTTGCTCATTTTGTGAGCTGTACATACCTGGGTCGTCTGCAGCAACCATAACAAGTCCACCGCTAACGCCAATGTAAGATACTGTGTACAATGGGTCTGATGCAACGTTTACACCAACGTGTTTCATTGATACTAATGATCTAACTCCAGCCATTGATGCACCAATAGCAACTTCCATTGCAACCTTTTCGTTTGGAGACCATTCACAATATAGGTCTTTTGAATACTTAACAATGTTTTCACTAATTTCTGTACTAGGTGTACCTGGATAAGCAGCAGAAACTTTAACACCAGCTTCCCATGCGCCGCGTGCGATAGCTTCATTACCTAGCATAATTTTCTTTTCACTCATCTCTATATATCCTCTATTTTGTATATTTTTCTACGAATTGTTTTATTAAACCGATGGCTGTTTCAAGTTTTTTCATACTATAAGCATAGCTTACTCTTACAAAGTTATTTCCACTTTCGCCAAATGCTCCACCTGGAACTACAGCAACATTCATTTCTCTAAATAGTTTGTTTGCAAACTCTTCGCCATTCATTCCTGTAGATGAAACACATGGGAACACATAGAATGCGCCTTTTGGAGCAAAGCACTTAAGTCCCATCTTATTAAATTCATCAACTAAATATCTGCGTCTAATATCGTATTTTTGTCGCATATCTTCAATCGTTGCGAAATTGTCATCAAAGCTTAACTCTAATGATGCAATACCTGCATATTGAGATGCTGTTGGACAACACATAATTGCATATTGATGAATTCTATACATAACATTGATGATTTCCTTTGGAGCAAGAGCGTATCCCAATCTCCAACCTGTCATAGCAAATGCTTTTGAAAAACCATTAATAACTACGCATCTTTCTTTCATTCCATCAAATGATGCAATAGAAACGTGGCCTTCGTCTGTATATGTAAGTTCTGAATAAATCTCATCTGAAATTACAATTATGTCTTTTTCTTTGATAAAATCAACGATTGCTTTTAGATCATCTCTTTCCATAATAGCGCCAGTTGGGTTATTTGGATAAGGCAAGATAAGGATCTTTGTCTTTTCTGTATATGCTGCCTTTAGATTTTCTAAAGTCAATTTAAAATTGTCTTTTTCTGTACACTTAATAGATATTGCATTACCACCAATCAAGTTAACACATGGCTTATATGAAACATATGCTGGATCTGGAATTAAAACATCTTCTCCAGCATTAAGCATTGCACGCAAAGCTAAATCAATACCTTCGCTTGCTCCTACTGTACATAAGATTTCATCTTTTGGATTGTATTTAATGCCATATCTAATATCGTAATATTTGCTAATCAACTCTCTCAACTTTGGCATACCAAAATTGCTAGTATATTGAGTGTATCCTTTTTGAATGCTTTTAATTGCTGCTTCTCTGCTTGCCCATGGGGTATCAAAGTCTGGTTCGCCCACGCCAAGAGATATTGCATCTGGTCTTTCAGCTACAATATCAAAGAATTTTCTTATTCCTGATGGTGGGATATCCACTGCATTCTTACTTAAATATTTTCTATAATCCATTATTCGTGCATCATTATCCTTTTGTTATTTTCTTGAGGTTGTAAATCAACACCGCTTTCTTTGTATTTCTTTAAGATGAAGTGAGTAGCAGCTCCAACAACTCCATCGATAACACTCAATTTGTCAGAAACAAACAAAGCAATATCTCTAATTGTTCTTGCTTCGATTGTAACCATAATGTCATAAGCACCGCTCATTAAGTACACATCCTTAACTTCGTCGAAGCTAATGATTTGTTCAGCAATTGCATCATAACCTGATCTTGCTTGTGGAGTTACTTTAATTTCGATTAATGCATCTACGAAATCTTCTCCAGTCTTTTCAGTATTTACAACAGCAGAATACTTAACGATGATACCTTGCGCCTCTAACGCTTTAATCGCCTTTTCAATTTCCGCTTCATCCTTGCCAAGTAATACGGCAATCTTCTTTGCTGTATATCTAGCATCTTCTTGTAATAAATCTAAGACCTTCTTTTGTAACTTATCCATGAGTGTGCCTCCTAAAATATATAATATTATAATAATAACGCAATAAATATGTATATGCAAGATAAAAAAACAATGGAGCTAAAAATAGCTCCATCAAAAAATCTTTAAAAATTTACTGTTTAACCTAGAATTTTTTGAGCAAATTTAACACTTTGGTTAGCATCTTTTCCGTAGAAATCTGCGCCTATTTTCTTTGCGTAATCCTCATTTAAAACTGCTCCACCAACCATAACTTTGCAATCAACATTGTTCTCTCTTAGAAGTTTAATCGTCTCTTCCATTGCACCAACGGTCGTAGTCATTAATGCACTTAATCCAACCAATTTTGCACCGTTTTTTATTGTTGCATCAACAATGTCTTGAGGTGGTACATTTTTACCCAAATCAATAACATTATAACCATAATTTTCAAGCACAGTTTTAACAATATTTTTGCCAATATCGTGGATGTCACCTTTGACTGTTGCAATGATAATTTTACCTTTTGCGTCAGCACTTTGTGGCATTACTTTTTTAATTTCATTAAAACATAGCTTTGCTGACTCTGCTGCAGCTATCAATTGAGGAAGGAATAAAATTCCCTTTTCGTACTCATCTCCAACTATATTTAAAGCTGGGATTAGATAGTCATTTATGATAGCAATTGGATCATTATTTTTTAACAATTCTTTGCATGCATCTTTAGCTTGTGGAAGGCCTCTTTTTATGCAATAGAAAATGTCCATAGTTTGTGTTTCTTTTACTTCTTCTTTTGGAACTATGTTAATGTTATTTTCAACAGCATCCATAAATGCGTCAAAGTACATTTCTCTAGTTAAAGTGTTTTCTTTATATGATGCAATTGCATCCATATTAGATTTGATATTTGGATTAATAATTGGCAAATCTAATCCATAAGCTATAGCTGTTTGTAAGAATGCTGTATTAACTACACCTCTATTTGGAAGGCCAAATGAAATATTTGAAACGCCAAGCGTTGCATTTACTGGATACATGCTCTTTATTTTTGCGATTGCCTCAAGTGTATTTTTCGCTTGATCCTTTTCAACTGACACTGTTAGCGTCAAACAGTCAATAATAATATCTCTTTCGTCAATGCCATAGAACTTAGCACGATTAATAATCTTCTCTGCAATCTTAATTCTTTCTTCTACAGTTTTTGGTAAGCCTTTTTCATCAACAACTAATCCAACGACCATAGCACCATATTTTTTAACTATAGGCAATATTGCATCTAAGACTTTGTCTTCACCATTAACTGAATTTACAATTGCTCTACCATTTACATATCTTAAAGCATTTTCTATAGCATCAGCCTTACCGCAGTCAATTTGAAGTGGCGTATTAACAACACTTTGAACAACTTTAACCATCTTTTGAAGTGTTGCTTTTTCAT
This sequence comes from uncultured Clostridia bacterium, assembly GCA_946545105.1. The sequence continues at coordinate 3,239 of CAMNMY010000041.1, read as the reverse complement.
CTATCTCTGGAAGTCCCGCATTGACATCTAGGATGTGTGCACCTGCTTCAACTTGTTCTAAAGCTTGTGAAGACACATAATCGAAGTTGCCATCGATTAATGCTTGCTTCATCAATTTCTTGCCTGTTGGATTAATTCTTTCTCCAATTACTCTAACATCGTCAATAACTACTGTATTACTTGCTGAGCATACTGCTTTTGGAACTATAACCTCTCTTGGCTTAAATGTATTTTCAAGTGTTAATTCTTTTACTTTTTCAATATATGATGGAGCTGTTCCACAGCAACCACCTAATACACTTACTCCTGCTTCAATGTATTTTTGATAATACTTTTTGAATTCATCCTCTTTAACAGGGAAATTCATATTTGCATCTGGAATACCAGCGTTTGCTTGTATAAATAGTGGTTTTGCTGTCCATTTTGCAAGTTCTTTCATTATTGGCAAGATTTGCTTAGGTCCCAAAGAACAGTTGATTCCAAGGACATCTGCAAATGGAGATATTGTTAAGCCAAAGCTATCTACTGCAGTTCCTGTAAATGTTCTTCCATCTTGCATAAATGTCATTGAACACAAAACAGGCAAATCAACAGTTTCTTTTATCGCCATTACTGCAGCCTTTGTTTCATATAAGTCTGACATTGTCTCTACAATGAAACCATCAACTAAATCTTTTGCTATTAAAACTTGTTCTTTAAAAATATCGTATGCTTCATCAAATGTTAAAGATCCCATTGGTTCAATCAATTCTCCAATAGGTCCTATATCTAAAAATACAAATCTTCCATTTGAAGCTTTTCTTGCATTATCTACAGCAGATAGGATTACTTTCTTTACTTCTTCAGATGAACCCATCTTCTTTCTATTAGCACCAAATGTATTTGTTGTTAACACATCTGAACCAGCATTCACATAATCTCTATGAATAGCTTGAATCAATTCTGGATTCAAATAATTTAATCTTTCAGGCAATTCGCCGCCTTTCAACCCGTGTTTTTGAAGTTGAGTTCCGAATGCACCATCAAGTACGATAAATCCTGTTTTTAGTTTTTCTCTAAAGTTCATCCTTTATTCCTATTATCGCTGTTACTGATTTTTGTGGTGACATCATAAATGATTCATTTACAAATACACCTATTTTTCTTTGAGTATCTAACACTTGGCAAATTTGCTTTTGCGTTTGGATTGGCAAATCTCCATACCCACATGAATATCTTGTAGTTTTGTTTCCATCTAAAGATAGTTCTAATTCATCTAAAGACGATTCTATTGCACAAGTTGCTGCCGCATCTAAAATTATTGCAAGCGTTCTGTCGCTAACCATTAACTTGTTTATTTCTCTTTCTGGTCCAAAACCTATGGTTCCACAAAGCAAATATACTTCACTACAACCTTCTATATGTTTCCATATATCTTCGCCAGGAAGTATTAGCGTTGTTCCTTCAACTTGTTTTGTTTCTCTGTTTACCTTAAAGCGCTTAACTACATTCATTGGCCTTGCCAATTTTTTGCAAATCTCAATTACATAATTGATTTTTATATCTAATTCTTGAGATATGGCTTGTCCTCTATACCCAAGATATGAAAGTAGTTCTTGCTTATCTATTACCATTTTCTATTATTAATTCCATCAATTAGGCTCTTTACATCATTTGTAATCTTTGCTGCAATTTGAGCATTATTCATAATGTAAACGTGTATACCTTGGCATGCGCCAGAATTTGCAATATCTGCAATTTGATCTACAGCATATAATGTTCCAGCTTCTACTAATCCATCTGGGTTATCTGCAAATCTTGCGATAACTCTGGATAATTTAGAAGGAACTTTAACGCCTGTCATTGCAATTGTTCTTGTAATTGTGTTTTGCTTAACAACTGGCATAATACCGGCTTGAATTGGAACATTGATTCCGGCTGCTCTAACTTTGTCTATAAATCTATAGAAATCTTCATTATCAAAGAATAATTGAGTATTTAAATGAGTAATGCCTGAATCAACCTTTCTCTTTAAATTATCAATATCTTCATCTAATGTTGTAGATTCTGGATGGCCTTCTGGATAACATGCACCTGCTATATCAAAATCCATTCCTGATGATTTAATAAAATTCACCAAATCTGAAGCATATCTAAAATCTGTGCACTCTTTGCCTGGTACTCTATCGCCACGCAATGCCAAAATGTTTTCAATTCCAGCACTCTTTAATTGCTTTATAACATTTAATGTTTCCTCTTTTGTAGAATTGATACATGTTAAGTGAGCCAATGCTTCAATGTTATATTTGTTTTTAACTAATGATGCAATTTCAATAGATCTAGAATTGTTAGATCCACCACCTGCTGAATATGTAACAGACAAATAATCTGGGTTAATATCCTTTAATCCATCTAATGTTTTATAAATAACAGAAATATCCGAATCAATCTTTGGTGGGATTATTTCAAATGAATATACTAGTTTTTTCTCTTTAAATAGTTTAGAAATTTGCATATCGGCCTCACTTTGCAATTATTGTAGCATAATACACGCACATATGCATAAATATTTAGAAAAAATATATTTTTGACTTTATTCGCACACGCTTATATAATAGCAAGTGATGGAAAACTTCAAGAAGGCGCTAAAATTATTTCTAACATTTTTTAAAATAGGTTTATTCACTTTCGGTGGTGGATATGCCATGATTGCGCTAATTGAAGAAGAATGTATCACTAAGAAAAAATGGATTGAAAACGATGAATTTTTAAACTGTATTGCTCTTGCTGAATCAACACCAGGCCCAATAGCAATAAACTCCGCTACTTACATCGGATATAAAGTAGCAGGATTTTTAGGTTCACTATTTGCAACGCTTGGAGTTGTACTTCCTTCGTTTATTATCATATTCATCATTTCTCTTTTCTTGAATAATCTATTAGAGATTACTGTTATTGCAAATGCTTTTAAGGGTATAAAAGTTGGCGTTTCAATTTTAATTATCGCTGCTGGAATTAAATTGTTTATCAAAGCAGAAAAAAAGCCATTTCCTTTAATCATTATATTTACAACGATTGTAGTTATGATATTAATTGATATTTTCTCAATTAATTTCTCATCTATATTCTTAATTCTTATCGGAGCGGTTGTTGGCTTAGCTACATATTGTATCCAACAATATCAACTAAAGAAAAAGCAGCCAAAGATTGATGAAACACAAAGAGATGACAAAGAGGAGGAAAATGAAGATGAACATCTA
>CAMNMY010000040.1 GCA_946545105.1 uncultured Clostridia bacterium | reverse complement strand
GTATCTGGTGCTGGTGTTGCAGGATACAATGATTTATTAGAAGGTTTAAAGGCATTTGTAAACGGAACAGAATATCAAACAAAGAAGTTCCCATATCAAATCGCTAACAACTGTCTTCCACACATCGATATCTTCATGGAAAATGGTTATACAAAAGAAGAAATGAAGATGATTTGGGAAACAAAGAAGATTTTAGGCGATGAATCAATCAAGGTTACAGCTACAACAGTTAGAGTTCCAGTATTGAATTCTCACTCTGAATCAATCAACATTGAATTCAAAAAGCCTGCTACAAAGGAAGGCATTATTGCTGCCCTAAAGACACAAGAACACATCGTTATTATGGATGACCCAGCAAACAACATATACCCAATGCCAATCCTATCAACAGGACATGACGAAGTATTTGTAGGCCGTATCAGAATGGACGACACAGTAGATAGCGGATGCAACCTATGGGTTTGCGCAGACAACATTCGTAAGGGTGCTGCTTCTAACGCTGTACAAATCGCTGAATACATGATCAACAACAATAAGATTTAAGAGGTATAAAAATGTTCAAAGGAACAGCTACTGCTCTAATCACTCCATTCACAGAAGATGGCATTGATTACGAAGCATTTGAAAAACTATTAGAAGAACAAATTAACAATGGTATAGATGCACTACTTGTTGCTGGAACAACAGGTGAACCACCTACAATGACACATGAAGAAAAAATGGCTGTTGTAGATTTCGCTATTAAGAAAATCAACCATAGAGTTCCAGTTATCGTTGGTACAGGTACAAACTGCACTAAAACATCAATTGAAGCAACTATCGAAGCTGCTCGTCATGGTGCTGATGGTGCTTTATGCGTTACACCATACTATAATAAGTGCACACAAAATGGTTTATATTTACACTACAAAGCAATTGCTGATGCATCTCCAATTCCAGTTATTGCTTATAACGTTCCACCAAGAACAGGTGTAAACATTCAACCTGAAACACTAGCTCGTTTAACAGACATTAAGAATATGGCTGGTATTAAAGATGCTTGTGGCAATGCTGAGCAAATCGTAAAGATGGCAAAAGCTTGTGAAGGTTCAAATATTAAATACTATTCTGGCGATGACGAAATGATTATCGAAGCAATGCAAGCTGGTGGCGCAGGTCTATTCTCTGTTGCATCAAACATCTTGCCTGCTGAAACAGCATCAATCGTTAACGCTTGTATGAAGCAAGATTATGCAAGAGCTAAAGTTATTTTCGAAAAATATAAAGCATTATTTGCTGGCCTATTCTACGAAGTAAACCCAATTCCTGTAAAATATGCTGCATCAAGAATGGGTATTTGCAAAAACATTTTAAGAATGCCTCTAACTCCAATGAGCGAAGAAAAAGCTGCTAAGTTAGACATCCTTCTAAAAGAACTTAACATTATATAGGTGACAAAATGAATATACTAATCTGGGGAATCGGTGGAAAAATGGGAAAGATGCTAGTTGATGGGCTAGCAAATGATAGCGAAGCTACTTTAGTTGGCGGCGTAGATAAGTATGCTGATCCAAGCAAATTTGATGTTCCTGTTTTTAAAACTGGAAGCGACATCAATATTAAAGTTGATGCCCTAATCGACTTTTCAAGAGCCGAAGCATTAGATGAAATTTTAGATTACGCACTAAAGAATAAGGTTGCTGCAGTTATCTGCACTACTGGATATTCTGATGCTCAATTAAATCAAATTAATGAAGCATCAAAAATCATACCTATCTTTAGATCAAGCAATATGAGCTTAGGTGTTAACCTACTAATTGATCTTTGCAGAAAAGCTTCTCAAGTATTAAAAGATGATTGCGATATAGAAATTATTGAACAACATCATAACCAAAAAGTTGATGCCCCATCTGGTACTGCTGTATCAATTGCTAATGCTATCAATGAAGAATACGAAAACAATAAAGAATTCGTTTACGGTAGACACGAAACAAACAAAAAGCGTGAAAAGAAAGAAATCGGTATTCATGCAGTTCGTGGCGGAACAATCGTTGGTAAGCACGATGTAATGTTTATCGCCCAAGATGAAATAATAACAATCGCTCACGAAGCTCAATCTAGAGCCGTATTTGCTAAAGGCGCAATTAGAGCTGCAAAATTCATCGCAGGACTAAAACCGGGTATGTATAATATGCAGGACTTAGTTAAATCACTATAAAAGTATTAAGGAGCTACGGCTCCTTTTTCTTTTTCGAATTTTACAGATAACGCAATCAATGTTTGAGCAGGGATATAGAAGAACCATGCATGATCAAATCTTGAATGAATCATTTTATCTATAATAGAATTTTCTTCAATGTAAATATAATATCCATTTGCACTACTCAATCCAATAATTACATCACAGAATGCAAACAATAATAATCCAATCGCTAAATATGGATTAGATTTAAATTTTATAAAAGCGACAACGATATTTAAAATCAAATTTGCAAAATATAGAATTGAAATAAAACTCAAATAATCAAACTTATCTTTAATTACACATACGACCAAAGCCTCAGCCGCAGCTATAACTAACAATCGCATAGCAACATCAAGAATGCGATTATGCTCTTTAATATTCATAAGCAGATATATCCAATATGATAATTGCACAACCACAAATGTTGACATACCTGCTTCTGGAATTTTAGCATCCAACAACACTAAAAACACATCAGATATAACAGTAAACAATAATCCAACTTGAAGAATAATAACTTTAGGATTCTTAGCTATAAATATTAATGAAAACAAAAAACATAATAATATAGAAATGAAACAATTAATCTTTTTGCCAGTTATGCCAAAACAAACAAGTATTAAAAATACAAATTCAATAACTATGAATGGTATTGTTAAATAGTATTGCTTGTTCTTCATAAGTCCCCTTACTTTTTCAAGATATCATTTACAACATCTATTGCCTTATTATATCTATCTTCCAACTCTTTTATAGCTTCTTTATTCTCTTCGAATAATTGATCCAAATCACAATCAAGCACTACACGGCCATTTAGGACTCTTATTTGAAATTTATTTACGCACTTAAGAGTTAATGCCTCTTTGTATGTAAATTCGCTTCTTGAGGCCTTTTCGAAGGTTTGATTATTTAGTTCATATGTATACTTTACTTTGTAATAGTTGATTTTAGAAGCTGTTGTGTCTGTTTTATGCGATACATATCGCGCTTTTACAATTTCGCCTTCTTTTTTCGTTTTAATTTTTAAATATTGAATAATGCCAATGTAGATTGTAGATACTATACCAACAACACCAGCTAATGCGATTGCTCCGTTTATGACATATGCAGCAACAGAGACATCCTTTTTGAAATAGTAGTAATAAACAAAAAGCCCGCCCCCTACTATCAAGCCTAAAACACCTAATAGTAAAGGACGGAGAATTACAGATTTAGTAGATTCAATTTTCATTCTTGAAATAAACCATTCTATGGCAGTTTGGACAAATTCCGTAACCCTTCTCTCTTACTGCTGAGAATGTGCTTGGCTCTAAGTCAATTCCACATCCTAAACATGTTTGATCAGACAAAGCAACGAATGCCTTTGACTTTCCACAAGATTCTTTAATTTGGTCATACAAAGCCACATCTGAATCTGCCATTGAATCCTTAACTTTCTTTATATCTTCGATAATCTTATCTTGTTTTTCTTTATATTCTTTGCCGATTTCATCATATTGAACTTTTAAAGCATCTCTTTCTGCACTGATTTTTTGGAATTCTTGAGCTACTTGAGCCAATCTTCTAAATGCAGATTGAGAAGAATTCTTTAAATTGTCTAGAGATGCGATTTGAGCTTTAATATCTGATTCGCACTTCTTTAAAGCATTTTCTTCATCAGCGATTTCATCTGATTCTAAACCATCATAGTCTAAAGCAACTATCTCTTTAGCATCTTCTAATATCTTCTTAATTTGTACTTCGCCGCCTAATACTGCGTCCTTTAATGTATTTGTTTCGTTAGCAACATCTTGAAGTTCTTGCTTCTTCTTTGATCTTAACTCTTTAATCATTAGATATTTCTTAGAAATCTCTAATTCTGCATACTCCTTTGAAACATTATCAAATGCAATGTTAAGATTTTGTAATTCTAAAATTTTTGCTAAATTCATACTTTTGCTCCTTTTTAATCGTTATAAGGACTAATATCTTTGTCGCTCTTTACGACCTTAATTCCTAAATCTTTTAGCCACTTTGCAAATATTTCTTTGCACATAATCTCTGATTCATAGTGACCAACCTCGATTAGACATATATCATAATATTGCATTTTTAGTGCAAGTGACAACTTGTTTTCGCCACCTATTAAGACATCTATGTCTAAATCCTTTAACTCTTCTACAAGAGAATCATCTCTTCCGCCTGACCCACAAGACACGCATGCTTTGATAAGATTTTTGTCTTTATCTCCAACTGTTCTTATATGCTTATCTTTTAAAATCTTGCCGATTTCTTTTGCCTTTTCATTCAATGTGCCAGCATTTTTAAAATGCCCCCATCTTGCACAAGTTCCCTTTCCGCCTTCGACTTCTATTCCTAACATTTCAGCAAGATAGTCATTCAATCCACCATCTGCCGCATCTAGATTTGTATGAGCTGAATAAAGAACTATTTGTTCATCATGGGCATGAGCAATTATAGATTGTGTAAATTCATCAATATCTTCACCAAATATCGCTGGATGGTGAGAAATGATTAAATTACATCCATTTGCTTTTGCTTCATCAATGACGGCATGAGTTACATTTTCGCATACTAATACACCATCTATTTCTGCATCTCTATCTCCAACACTCATTCCAACTGTGTCGAAATCTAGAGCTAGTTTTAGTGGCGCATGCTTTTGTATTTCTCTAAATATCTTGTCAGCCTTCATCTAATTCTCCCTTTATCAAATCCAACATATCTTTACACTCTTTTAATCTTGTATCTGGAATATCATTTTGCATAATTCTCAAATACTTATCTTCAAGTGCTTTTAGATATGCAATGTAATCTTTGTTTTTTAATTTATCTTTACCTAATAAGATTTCCTTTTTGCTCAAATTTCCTGTGCCTTTATGGCATACGATTATGCTATAGAAATGGTCATCATTAAAAAGGACATAGTCCTTATCTATAATGAAACTATCTTTTAAATATTCTCTCAAAACCACTTCATCTTGATGAGGACAGAAAACAAAGTTTTCAATACCTTTTAGTCCCCTCTTTAGGATTTTGATTATTTCATAACCGCCCATTCCCGCAATTACTACTTGGTCAGCTTCACCATCTTTTATGGCACTTAATCCATCTGAGCATCTAAAATCTATGTTTTCAAGTTTCAACTTATTAGCTAAGTCTCTGCACTTTTGCAAAGACTTGTCGCTAATATCTACTGCGATTACATTTTGTGCTTTTTTATCAATAAGTGCTTGGCAAGAAAGTTTGCCATGATCGCACCCAACATCGACAAGAGTTGTACATCTTATCTCGTTTAATAAAGCATTTAAACGTTTATCAATAATCTTCATCTGTGTCTACGAAATCTCTTAGTTTCTTTGCACGCATTGGATTACGTAATTTACGTAGAGCTTTTGCTTCGATTTGTCTGATTCTTTCTCTTGTTACGTTGAACTCTTTACCAACTTCTTCCAAAGTCTTTGGCTTTCCATCATCAAGACCATATCTACGTCTGATAACTTCATTTTCTCTTGGAGTCAATGTAGATAGAACTTCATCAATCTTCTTCTTTCTCATTTGTCTTTCAGACATAGCAATTGGAGATGGAGTATCGTTATCTTCGATGAAATCAATCATCTTACTATCTTCTTCTTCGCCAATTGGCTTTTCTAATGACACTGGGTCTTGAGAAATTCTTTGGATTTCATTAATTTTGTCTACTTGTACGCCCATCTTTTCAGCGATTTCTTCTGGGGTTGGTTCTCTACCCAATTCTTGTAATAATTGTCTAGATATTCTTCCTGCCTTATTGATTGTTTCAACCATGTGAACTGGGATACGAATTGTTCTTGCTTGGTCAGCGATAGCACGAGTGATAGATTGTTTAATCCACCATGTAGCATATGTAGAGAACTTAAATCCCTTTGTATGGTCAAACTTACCAACAGCTTTAATCAAACCTAAGTTACCTTCTTGGATTAAATCTAGGAATTGCATACCTTTATTTACATACTTCTTTGCAATAGATACAACCAATCTTAAGTTAGCTTCAATCAATCTATCTCTTGCTCTCTTACCTATAGAGGCAATTTTTCTATATGTCTTTAAATCTGCTTCAGATAATCCGCCTTCATCGATCTTTGCTTGTGCTTGCTTTCCATCTTCCATTTGAACAGCTAGTTTTGTTTCTTCATCGCTGCTTAATAGAGCTACTTGTCCAATTTGTTTTAGATATAGCTTTACAGAGTCATCTGCTGTTTCAGCACCAATATCACTAATCATGCTCTTAGCAAATTCTGAATCATCTTCTTCTTCAACAGCATAGCCTTCTTTGCTAAGTTCAGCACAAATGCTTACTTTGATGTCAACATCTAAATCTAGCTTATCTAGATCCTTTAATTTGATTTGATTATTTTGCGCAGCTTTCTTTAATTGATCAACTTGTGCTTGATAATCTTCTATGTTAAAAGTTGGCTTTTCTTCCATTTAAAATGTCCTCCTTTATTTTTCCGTTTTAAGTTTATTAATAAATGTATTGAAGTTTGCAATTTGAAGCAATATTTCACTCTTTTGTGATTGAGTTAATGTTGCATCATTTAATTGTCTTGTTAATATATCTCTCTTTGATTTAGCTGCAGTTGTTAAGACATATTTTCTACTATCGTTAAAATACTTAACGGCTGCCTTGTCTCCAACTGACATTGCTGTTGCAAAGATTTCTTGTACTTCTGGATTTGTTTCTCTATTTTCTTCCAAATCAGCCAATGTTACTTCACCATTTGCTAATCTAAAGATTTCATATAATTCTCTTAGGTTTTGGTTGAACATACAATCTGAATATTCTTCTTTAACCTTTATTCCATCAACCCCACCAAATGCTGCATAGATAATAAATCTTAATGCCTTTGTGAAGTTATCGCTTTCTTTCTTTTCTTCTATAACTGGCGCTTTTACTTCTTCACCTGCTTTTGCAGCTTTTAATAAATCATACAAAGTTGCTGATGAAACGCCTGATTGAGATTGAATAATATTAATTAAT
>CAMNMY010000039.1 GCA_946545105.1 uncultured Clostridia bacterium | reverse complement strand
GCTTCTGTTGAGCCATAACCTTGAGCCATCTTCATTTTATTGCCATGTTTTAAGCAGCAAGATTCAAATTTATCTTTCAATTCGTCATCCAACTTGTCACCGCCAACAAAGCAATCTACAAGTTTCTTTAACCATGGGCCATTAAAGAATGGATGATTGGCTAATTTTCTATACATATTTGGAACGCCAGATATCATTGTAACTGGACGCATCATCATTAAAAATATCGCATATGTTGGGCTAAATTTAGGCATTAATATAGCTTGAGCTCCACAAGCAATTGCTGTATGCATGCATACGCCAAGGCCAAATACGTGGAAAATTGGAAGAGCCATTAACATGCCTTGTTTATCTGAAGATACATAACCCTTACCATAAGCTGCGCTTATTAAATTGTGTGCAAGGTGGTTATATGCGGCATTTGTTTGACATGCAGTTTTAGAATTACCTGTTGTGCCAGAGCTATGCATATAAACAGCAATATCGTCACCTTTTATTTCAACATCAACCAATTTACCTGGTTTTATCTTTGAGTATTTAATAATTTTATTTGAATATTTAATATTCTTTATATCATTAAAGATATACCCAAAATAGAAAGGCTTATATAATTTTGGTAAATAATCTATAGCTGAGCAAACAATAACCGGAGTATCTATCTCGTCAAATATTGAATAGTTCTTTAAGAATTCATCAAACATAATAAAGCATTTTGGATGATGTACTTTATATATAGTTCTTAAAGTTTCATCCTTAACTAATGGATGAAGCACATTTGCAATAGCGCCAATTCTATTTACTGCATAAAACGCAATAATTGCATTTGGAATATTTCCAAGGCAAATAACAACATTATCTCCTTTCTCTATCCCAAGGTTTCCTTGTAAGTAACTTGCAATTCTATCAACCTCGCGCTTAAATTTGGCCCTTCTTATGGCTTTGCCATAAAAATTAAGAGTCTTGTTCTTCTCGCTCAAACAAGATGTTCTTTCAAGCGCATATTCATACATCGATAGATCGAAATTTTCCATTATAGTTTACTTAATAGACTTCCTTCTTTAATTTCTGTGTTTTCTTCTGCAAATCCAAATAGTATCCAAGTTACCACTTTAGATACGCAATATCCAACAATGCCACCAATTGCGACGTCACTCATATAATGCATACCAAATGCTATTCTAGATAATCCAACCAACAAGGCATACAAAGCAATTACTGGATAATACAAATAGTTTTTACCTTTAAATAAATCCATTTTCTTAAATAAAGGAATTGTAGCAAACAATGCTGCTGCTATTGCCACATGTCCTGATGGCATTGAATCGCCACCAGTACCTTTTTTATACCAAGGAGTAAAAGAGCCATGTCTATTTAAAAATTCATAGAATCTTGCTCTATCTATAAAGCTCTTTAGCGCAAATGTAATAACAACAATTATTGCTGCTGCAATAATAATAGTTAAAAATTCTTTTTTATATCTTATAATTTCTTCTTCTGCTTTATTTCTAAACACATAATATAAATATCCTGAAACTAGCGCACCAACAGCCATAGCAATTAGATATTTAAATATGCCGTCTATAAATACTTCGATCATATCTTCAAAAGCAAACATTCCGCATACTAATGCTCCTAAGCAATAAACAAATGCCATAATGTATTTTTCGGCCTTATTTTGCTTTCTTAATGCAGATATAAACAAATTTACGCACGCATACATTGCAACGAAATAGAATGGCAATTTTGCAATCGCTGCCACAAAGAAATTTAACCAGTTCTTTTCTGTATACATTTTGTCAGAAATTTTAAAGTCTAATTTTGTACCCAAAATTAATAGACCAACAAAAATCACAAATACAACGATGTCTTGGATTTTACTCTTGAATAACTTCATTTACTACTTCTTCCTTATTTTTAAATTCATATCCATTTCTAAAGAACAAATACTTTAACAAATAGAATATACCATATGTTATTAATCCGCCCGCAATTGTGTCAGACAAGAAATGCGCAGTATTTACTACTCTAGATATTGCTAATAATACCACAAACAATGTAGATGCACCATATAATGTATATCTTATCCATTGCTTATCTAATTTCTTAAAATAATTTGGTAATAAGCAAATGACAAATAGATGAACACCTGAAGATGTATGTCCTGATGGGAATGATGTGTAATCATAACCTTCAGTCTTTTGTCTTCCTATCATAGGCTTATACCAAGGTGAGAACCCGTCGAAGTTTCCTTCTTTAAGCATATCTCTATATCTCATTCTTACCCAAATATTCTTTATGATATTTATAATAACAACAGATGCTATTGCAAATACCAATAAAAATACTGCGTATTTAAATAACTTATGCATCTCAACTTTTGGCACTAATGCGCCAACCCCAATACATATAGCCCCATAGAATAATGCTGCAAATATACCAAATATTGGAGCTGCAGGTATTCCTTCTGGATATACTTTTGTACTTATTGTTACCCATAAGAAGAATCCTACCGCAATTACAATAGCAGAGAATATTCTGAATAACAATGGACCGTTTTTACCTTTTATTTGATCGGCATTATAGAACATTATTGTTCCGCTTATAGGAATAATTATGTATTGAGGGTATTCACCAACAATCATAAAAAATATTCCAAACCAGTTATTTGCATTCGCTATAGCATGATCAATTGCTAAATCATAATACACTCCATCGGAATTTTTGAAGCATAAAAATATCATTAATCCTATGCAAATTGTTAATGCTATTGAATGACATATAATTGATAATTTTTTATCTTTAGTCATACTTTTCCCCTTTGCATAATATTGTAGCATAAAATATATATATTTATAAATAAATAAGGAGCCTCAATACTTGAGACTCCTTAAAGATACATAGTTTAAGTATTACTTGAACTTCTTGATTAATGTTGCATAATCAAAATCTTGAGCTGTAATTTTACCATTTTCAACAACTTCATATGGTATCTTTTCTGTCTTATCAAATGTATATTCATTGATACAGTCGTTAGCAATTGTCATACCATTTAATGAACCAATAACTGGAACACCACCTAAATCCATTGCGTAAGCTTCGTGTACAATAATATATTTGAAGTATCCATTTCCATAAATAGCACATTCTAACTCAAGCTTTTTGAATTCCAATGTGTTAACTGTCATTCCCATGTTTGTTTGAAGTTGATTCTTCATAACGCCTAGGTAATCTTCTGTTGCCTTAACCAAATCTAATTTAGCTGTTAAGTAGTAGATATCTTCTTCGCTATTATATGATACTTTATCAGCAGCGTTTAAAATTGTGTTTTCATCAACCTTATAAGACCATAACTTTGTGAAGTCTGTTGATGTAGCATCATAGAAACCTTTAATTGTGTCATATTTAATAGTCTTATCCCACTTTGTACCAACAAGATAATCAACCTTCTTTACCTTTCCTGTAACAGTTGTTCTTTCAAGCTTTTCATTCTTATATGTATTAGCCTTTCTATATTTTACAGCTGTGCCTTCTGCGTAATATTCTTCGCACATCTTAGCAATACCTGAAGATCTTGAATATACATAGTATTTAGCTTTTTGTGATGAATTTGTCTTATCTGAGATAGCTGCAGCATCGCCCTTTCCATCTCTATACTTAAAGCTTTGAACTCCTTGTGCAATGCTCATACCAAGAACATTAGTTTTAACACCACCAATAACCATTATGTTTGCTGCATAATCTGCATCATAATAATTATCAACAGCAGCTAATAACATTTGTGCTGTGTTCATATTCTTATTGATTGGAGTTTTTGCAGTTAAACCAGTAGGTGCTTTAGCACCAACAGTAGCGGTATAGCTTCCTGCTCCGTTAGCTTCACCAGATCCACCTAGCATTGGAAGGATAACAAACATAACTAAAACAACAGCAATTGCTAAAAATGCAACTACTGAACCTACAGAGATACCAATAACGGCTCCCTTTCCTAGTTTCTTCTTTCCACCCTTCTTTGACTTCTTAGCCTTTTTAGTTGGCTTTTCGTCGTCTTCATCCTCTTCTTCTTCGTCATCGATAAAATCATCATCATCGAATTCTTCGTCGTCTAGTATTTCTTCGTCGTCAAGAAATTCTTCATCATCTAAGATTTCATCTTCGATTTCATCTCTCTTCTTCATAATAAGACTCCTTTTAGTTTTTTTATCACGAAATTATTTTATTATATATATTAATAAAACGCAAGCAATTTAATTTTTCACAACATTTTGTTATCGTGATATACAATTTTTATCTTATTTGCCTAAAACATATCTTAAAGTTGCCACCATTTGACAATATTAGGTTTTAAATATAAAATGGATTTGATTAAAAAGATGAGGAGTTTATATGAGTATTTTAATTACAACAGAAGCAACAGCAGATTATCCAGATTCTCTTTTAAGAGATGACATCAAAATTATTCCTATGGGATATACAGTTAATGGCGTTGGTTATGCTGGTATTAACGAAAAATTATCTCCACATGACTTCTATGAAGCAGTAGCAAAAGCAAAAACAGCTTCTGATTTACCACAAACATCACAAGTAACAGAATATGTAGCTGAAGAGTTCTTCTCTCAATATCTAGAACAAGGTTATGACATCATCCACATCGGATTTGATAGTGCCCTATCTGGAACACTTGAACAAGAAAAGATGGCTGTTAAAGCATGCCAAGAAAAATATCCAGACAGAAAGATTACTGTTATTGATTCTCTTGCAGCTTGTTTTGGCGAAGGATATTTAGCATATTTAGCACTTCTAAAGAAAGATGAAGGTGCATCTTTTGAAGAAATCGTAAAATACGTAGAAGATATTAAATTAAATATCAACCACTTATTTGCAATCGATGATCTTAACCACTTATGTAGAACAGGTCGTGCGACAAAGAATGAAGCATTCTTAGGTACTGCACTTCACATTAAACCAGTACTATATATTCCAAACGATGGTAAATTGATCCCTTACACAAAGGTTATTTCTCAAAAGAAAGCTATAAAGACATTAATTGAAACAATGCAAAAGAATGCTGTAGCTCCAGATAAGATGCCATTTATAGGTATTGGTTCAGCAGACGATTCAGAAAGCGTTCAATTTATGAAGAAAATAATTGAAGATTTGGGATATAAGACAGTAGAATTTGACGTAGGTCCAGTTATTGGAACTCACGTAGGTAAAGGTATGATTGTGATTATCTATCTTGGTTCTAACCGTGAAGATATTCTAAAATAAAGCAAAGCTTTAAATGACTAAATAGAAGCTCAGCGATGAGCTTCTTATTTTTTTTATATTTTTATGTTTGACATTTTATATTCATATAGATATTATATGAAATGAAAATAATTAAAGGAGGCCGAGTCATAAAATGGAAAATCCACGAAGTAGTATCGGAAATAAATTAATGACTCGTTCTCGTTAGTTTTCATTTCCGCAATTATCCAAGACTCAACATTATAATGAAAAATACAATTTTAAATCTTATTAAGGAAGAAAAGTTCCTTGAGGCTGCTAACTTAGTAAGTGATCTATCTCCAAGAGAAATAGCAGATATTTTCATCGAAATTGACGAAAGCCAAATGCTTTCTTTTGCTCGTTCACTTCCTGACGAATTGTTAGCAGACGTAATTATTGAATTACCATCTCAATTACAAGAATTAATCATTGAGGGTTTAAAAGAAGACGAACTTGAAAATGTCATGGGAGAAATGACACCTCAAGAGACTGCTGAATTAATTGAGGAATTACCAAAGAATACTGCTCTAAAGATTGCTGAAGAAGATGAAATACAAATTCTTATTAAAGAAAAGAAGTTCTCTATTCTAAAGCCTTTGCTTGCATCAGAAAATCCAACTGACCTTGCAGAAATCGTAAGCGAACTTCCTGAGGATGATATATTGGTTGTATTCCGTTTAATGCCAAAAGATTTAGCAGCAGAAACATTCGTAGAATTAGAGCCAACAAAGCAAGCTTTGTTAATCTCACAATGCAGCAATATAGAATTAAAGCATTTAGTCGATGAATTATTTGCTGATGATATGGTAGATTTGATTGAAGAAATGCCTTCAAATATCGTTAAAAGAATCTTGGCTCAAAGCGATGCAAAAACAAGAGAATACATAAATGAATTGCTAAAATACCCTGAAGATTCTGCAGGCTCTATTATGACAGTCGAATATGTATATCTAAGACCAGAGATGACTGTTGAAAAAGCATTCGCAAAAATTAAAAAGAATGCAATAGATAAAGAAACAATCTACAACTGTTATGTTGTAGATACAAACAATAAATTACTTGGCTTAGTTACAGCAAAAGATTTAATGCTTGCTGAAAAAGATACATTAATTAAAGACATAATGACAGATAATGTTATTTTCGCATACACCACTGACGATAAAGAATCTGTTGCTAGAAAAATTTCTGATTATGGCTTTTTAGCAATTCCAATCGTTGATGAAGAAAAGCGTTTAGTTGGTATTGTAACTGTTGACGATGCTATGGATGTCTTACAACAAGAAACATCTGAAGATATCGATAAGATTTCTGGTATTCAGGCATCAGATAAGCCTTATTTAAAGAGATCTGTTTTTGAAATTTGGAAAAACAGAATTCCTTGGCTTTTAGTATTAATGGTAAGTGCTACATTTACAGGATTAATCATTAACACTTTTGAAGCAAAATTAAACGCGATATCTACTGTATTATTTGCATGCGTTCCAATGATTATGGACACAGGTGGTAATGCAGGTTCTCAAGCATCTGTTACAGTAATTAGGTCTTTGGCGTTAAACGAATTAGATTTAAAAGACGTATTTAAAGTTGTATGGAAAGAAATAAGAGTATCTTGTTTAATTGGAATAACACTAGCTATTGCTTGTTTTGGAAAGCTAATGCTAATCGATAATCTATTATTTGGATATAGTGGCTACACCGTTGTTAGATGTTTAGTTGTATCTGCAGCTTTAGCAATCACAGTGTTTATTGCAAAATTCGTAGGATGCACTTTGCCACTACTTGCTAAGTCATTAAAGTTAGACCCAGCAGTTGTTGCTTCACCATTTATCACAACTATCGTAGATGCTCTATCTTTAATCATATATTGCTTACTTGCAGTTGCATTGCTATAAGATAGATTTATTTATAAACAAAAATGGCTTCGATTTAACGAAGCCATTTTTAAATTCAGTACTTTTTACTTAGTTAACTTTTGTTACCCAACCAAATGTATCTTCTT
>CAMNMY010000038.1 GCA_946545105.1 uncultured Clostridia bacterium | reverse complement strand
ATGGATAGTTTGCACATTCTGCTCCTGCTTGTGTTATAGCATTAAATAAAGTACTTTTACCTACGTTTGGTAATCCAACTACACCTAGTTTCATTCTTTGTCCTCTTTATTTTCGTTATCTTTATCTTCTTTATTCTCATCTTTCTTGATGATATTTAAAGTATTTTCTTCGCCCTTAATCAATCTCATTATATTGCCTCTATGTGCATACACAACAAGTGCCCACCAAAAAGCTATAATGATAATTGCACCTAAGCTGTTTTGACATAATATAATTGCGTTTATAGCAAATGCAGTTACTGTCAAAAGTGAGCCGATGAATCCGTATTTAATTCCAAATAGCATAACAATTAGAATAACTAATGTTATTGAGCCAACAATTGGAGATATTGCAATAAATACACCTATTGTTGATGCTACGCCCTTACCGCCTCTGAATTTATCAAAGATTGGGAAGACGTGTCCAAGTATGACGCATGCTCCAAATACAATTGCCATATCAAAGTTGTTTGGGCCATCGATTAACAATCTTCCAATTAAAGCAAAAGACAAGCCTTTTAGAGAGTCTAGAATAAATACTAAAACGCCCCACTTCTTGCCTATAGTTCTTAGTACATTCATTGTGCCAGGATTACCTGAACCCAACTTTCTTATATCTTTTGAATTAATTCGTGCTATTAAAGTTGCAAAGTTAATTGATCCTACTAAATATGCAGCTATACAAATAAGCACTATATATTTTATTGCCACGATCTCACCTTCTAATTCGCACACATTTTAACATATAGCGCGCGTAAAGACAAACAATATCTTAAATACCTTCAAAATCAAATGGTGGTATATAATCTTCTACTGCGGAATCTAAATCTTGAATAAATGAATTATTAAAGCCAGCTTCTAACAATTTGTTGATTGCTATTTTGTATTCTAAAGGTTTTACCTTTCTTGTTAATTCAACGTATTCTTTTGCCTTTCCATATGGCACAAATTGGCCCATCAAAGAAACGTATGTATCTTTAGATAAATTCTTTGTTATCCAATCTAAAGCAGAAAGTGTATTTTTAATAGCGTTTGGTAATACTAAATGCCTAACAATAAGTCCACTCTTCATTAAGCCGTTCTCTATTACATCTTTAACTTGAGATCTCATCTCTAAAATAGCTTCAGTTGCTACTTCAAAATAGTTATTAACATTTGAATATTTCTTTGCTAAATTGTTATCTGCGTATTTTAAATCCGGCATATAGATGTCTATATACCCTTTCAATTTTTCCAAGGTTTCCTTGGATTCATATCCAGATGAGTTATAACAAATTGGAATAGATGGTCTATATTTATCCAATGCAGAAATGATTTTATCTACATAATGTGTTGGTGTAACAAAGTTAATATTATGCGCACCCTTATCTTCAAGTTCTTTCATAATGTCTATAAATCTATCTTGAGAGACTTCTTTTCCATATCCTCTAGAGATATCATAGTTTTGGCAAAACACACATTTTAAATTACATCCAGAAAAGAAAATTGTACCCGAACCTTTGGTTCCGCTTATTAAAGGTTCTTCCCATTGATGCAAATAAGCCTTTGCCAATTTCAAGTTATTACTAACCCCACAAAAGCCTAGTTTTTCATCTCTATTAATGTTGCATTTTCTTGGACATAAATTACAATTCATATTATGAATTATATCATAACACGTGACTTTAAATGACAATTTAAACACAATGTGCTAAACTATCCTTACTTTATGGAGGTTCATAATGAGTGATTGTACACATGATTGTTCTAACTGTTCTGAAAAAGATTGCGGTTCTAGAATAGAAAAAGAAAAACAAAATGAACATTCAAACATCAAAAAAATGTACGCTGTAGTGTCTGGTAAAGGTGGCGTTGGTAAGAGTATGGTAACCTCAATGCTTTCTGTAGCTACTGCAAGACGTGGATTTAAAGTAGGTGTTTTAGATGCAGATATTACTGGTCCATCTATGGGTAAAGAATTCGGATTTGAAG
The DNA here is from genome assembly GCA_946545105.1 of uncultured Clostridia bacterium. The sequence goes on along the minus strand of CAMNMY010000038.1, from coordinate 5,264 downwards.
GCCAAACTCAAGGATGCGAATATGGTATCATCCCAATGGAAACAGTTACAGGTATTAAAGTTATTAGCATTAATATGCTTTTAGATAAACCATCTGACCCAGTTGTATGGAGAGGCCCAGTTATTGCTGGTGCTGTTAAGCAATTCTATACAGATGTATATTGGGGCGATGTAGATTTTATGTATGTAGATATGCCACCAGGAACTGGTGATGTTCCACTTACAGTATTCCAATCTCTACCTATCGATGGAATTATCGTAGTTACTTCTCCACAAGATTTGGTAACAATGATTGTTGAAAAGGCTGTTAAGATGGCTAATATGATGAATGTACCAATTGTTGGTATTGTTCAAAATATGTCATACTTCGAATGCCCTAATTGCCATGAAAAGCATTATATCTTTGGTAAAGGTAAAGTTGAACAAGTTGCTAAGCAATATGATATTAAGAATGTTGCCTCTTTGCCAATTTCTGAAGATTTAGCTAAGATGTCAGATTCTGGTAATATGGAATGGTGGGAAGGCAAAGACTTAGATGGTCTTGTTGATGCTATAACCAAGTAGAACTTGGATTACATAAAATAAGAACAGCAGGTTTTGAGTTTTGAACCTGCTGTATTTTTTTATATCTCTATTGAGTATCCAAAATTATATATTTCCCCTGGCTTTAAAGTATTTATACCCGCTTTTTTAGATAATTCTTTTTCTGGCTCCATTAAATCTGGAATTCCATTCCAAGGCTCAATACAAATATATCCACCAAAATACTCTTTAGTCCAGATAGCAACAGTTCTTGGATTATTAAGGCGCATCTTTACATTTTTACCATCTGCTTTATAAAGTGTTACTTTATCCATCTTTGCATCGCAGAACATTAATGTTTTGTATTGTTGGAATATAGCCTTGTCTAAATCGATAACTTTAACTGGTTTGAATACATCCTTCTTTACAATGAATGAACCAGTAGGATCTAAATAATAATTATTTGGGTTAATCTCTTTCTCAAATTCAATTCTATTCCCTTTAATATCATCGAAAGTTTCCTTTCTAACAAAAGGTATATTAAAGGCTGGATGACCACCGATTCCAAAGTAGATATCTTTATCGTCTATATTTGTAACCTTATATGAAACATATAATGTTGTATCCTTAACTTCATAAGTAGCATTAAATATAAATCTGAACGGATATTGCTTTAGAGTTTCTTCATTAGATTTCAATTCTAAAGTAACTTTGTTACCTTTTTGCTCTACAACATTTAATGTTGCATATCTACAAAGGCCATGGTTCTTCATTGAATATTCTTTTCCATCAACGAAATAATTACCATCCTTCAATCTTGCTATCCAAGGAAAGATTGCTACATCCTTTCCCGTCCAGCTATCTTCAGATCCTTGCCATTGGTATTCATAACCATCTTTTTGAATACTATTTAGGCATCCACCCTTTTCGTTTACCTCTACTTTAATTTTGTCCTTGATCGTTATCATTTATGTCATCCTTTTTGTCATTTTCAAATATATCAAAGTCATTGTTTACTTGATTGCTTTCATGCCCACCAAATATTTCTTCTATACTCTTATCGCTTCTTGATTGTTCTTTTGCTCTCTTTATAGCATAATGCTTCTTCATTAGCACAATTGTAATTACGATTGCACTTGCACCAACTAACGCAGCAACTCCAACCATAATAAGTATGATAACCCAAGTATCTAAACCTGTTGATTCAGCTATGTTGTCTACAATCTTATCTGTTCCCTTTTGAGAAGCAGGCAATGCATCATATTGAGATTGCATCTTAGCGAAATCTGACTTGAAATCTTCATCTGCATCAAGTGTTGCCTTATCTTCTTCGCTCAATGCATCATAAGCCTTCTTTAATTCTTCAAAGTCATCCTTGTTAGATTTAGTAATCTTGCTTCCTGCCATCTCATTATATTGCTTCATAAATGAGATAAGAGAACTTGATTCATCACCAACTAAGATGTAGTCGCTAATATTTGACCATGCCTTATTAGATTCGAATGCTTCCTTTGTTGCTTCATCTTGAACAAAGATCATTAATGTATAATCATCTGTATCATAATCAACAAAGTTACAATATGTTCCATTTGAAGAATATAAAGATAACAAGATTGGAAGTGTTGTGCCTTTGAAGATTACTGATGTTAATGAACTGCACTTGTAGAATGCACCATTACCAATAGCTTTTATATCATCATTCATTACAACGCTTGTCAATTCTTCGTTTCCTAAGAATGCATATTCACCGATAACTGCTGTGTTATCTAATACTGTATATGTAGTAGCATTTATAGCTTTTGGATAGTAAATAAGCATATACGTATCGTCTTTTTGCTTAATATATACTACATTTCCACCATCTTGAGCATCAATAACAATGTTAGATTGAGAATAGTCTTGAGACTTATTTAAAGTGACCTTAACTTCTGTATCGCAGAATGCTGCTTGGCCAATAGTCTTTATTGTATTTGGGATCTCAAGTGTTGTTATAGCGCTTTGATAGAATGCTACAGCACCGATTGTTTCTATAACTGGTATAGTTACTGTCTTTAACTTTTCACAGTCCGCAAATGCTGCATATCCAATTTCTTTACAAGCAACTAAGCTTGCACTAGATAATACTTCACATGATGTAAATGCATAATCTCCAATTGATACTACTCTATCAAAGTTAATACCACTTTCTGTTACTACTGGAGAAGATATGAATGGGAATGAAGTTCTTCCTGTTGTCTTTGAATAACTCTCAAGCAACTTACATTGATAGAACGCACCTTTTTCAATCTTTACATCTACATTTGTATTTGTTGGAAGAAGGCAAGTTGTTAGATATTCGCATTGATAGAATGCAAGTTCTCCAATAACTAATTCTCCATCATTCATTGATCTATTTATTTGTACTTCTTGAATTGAAGATTGAGCAAATGCTGCATATCCAAGTTTTTCAACCTTTGAAAGATTAAGTGTCTTTGGAGATGTACAATCCATAAACGCATAATCGCCAATCTCTGTAATGTTTGCAAATGCACTTTCTTCAAATGTTAAAGCTGTACAGTATGCAAATACATATTCTCCAACCTTTTCTATGCTTTGAGGCACTGTTACCTTCTTTAGAGCTGCATGGTAATATGTTGTATTTGAAATCGTAACTGGAGCAAATGTATATGTGCCTAGATCTTTACTTTCATTTTCAAATACTACACTTAACAATTTTGGAGTTGCTGCAAATGTATATTCACCCATCTTCTCTACAGATCCTAAGTTTGCATATGAAAGTGATTTACATAAAGCAAATACTGCATCACCATATGTAGTTTTAATTGAAGATAAATCAATTGTATATATAGCTGTATTCTCAAATGCATATGAGGCAATCTCTAATTCTTGGTTTTCTGCCTTTTCAAATAATACTGATGATAGTGATGTGCAGTTTGCAAATGCGCCTACACCAATATATTCCAATGACTTTGGAAGAATAACCTTCTTTAATGTTTCGTTGCCTTCAAATGCCTCTGCTTCGATTCTTTGTAAAGAAGTCATTCCTGTCAAATCTAGATTTGTTGCTTTTATGCTAGATAATGCGCCAGCTCCAATTGCTTTTATTTGAGTGTTATCTAGAATTGTTTGGTAATTCAATGTAACAATTAAAGTGTCATCTACAATTAGGTTCTTTGTATCTGCCCCTTCAATTGTAAAATGATCTAATTTAGTACAGCCATCAAAAGCAGAAGATGCAATGTATGCTGTATCAAATATGTCATCATTGTCAAATGTTAAACTAATTAAGTTTGTACAATCCTTAAATGCATTCTCTCCTACAAATGTAGCAGATGAAATATTTAGGCTTGTCAACGCGCTACAGCCCTCAAAGGCGTTTGCATATATTGATGTAACGTTTTCTATTCCGTTAATTGTTTGTATTGTAGCATTGCCCTTAAATGCGTTCTTGTAGATTATTGTTGCATTATTTAGATTTACAGTACTTACATTCTTAGAATAAGAGAATGCATTAGATCCAATTGCTTTAATTGATGCATCAAGGTTAATCGTTGAATCTGATGCAAAACAAGCAAGTAATATTCCATTCTCTACATATAGTTCATCAACTATAGTTACTTCATATGAAGCAATCTCTGTTCCATTTGCTTTAATAGATAGAGTTGTAGTTCCAGATGAAGTAGCTGTAACTTTATTACCATCAATTGTTAAATTTGCATTTGATGCCTCAACAATAATCTCAATTGGATTATCTATGTAGTTATAGTTATATGGAGAATAAGAATAACTAAACTCAAAACTCTCCCCTGGTGCTAACTTAATCGTTGCACTTGATAAGTTAATTCCAAAGAATGCACTCTTATCTTCCTTTATTGTGTCTACCATAGAGTATGAAGAGATAGATGTTGATTCATATGTTGCTGATGGATAAGAAGAATCATTAACTTTAACTATCAATGTTGATTCATTGTTATCTTCATCTTTAATCGTTACTACAGCAACGCCAACTTGAAGACCTGTAATCTTACCATTCTTGATTGCTACAATTGATGTATCTGAAGATGTCCATGTGTATTTTCCATCCATCTTATATCCGCTTACATATTGATTATTAGCTAAATCAACCTCACTATTCTTTGAAACTTCAATTTCAGTTTGTGTGAATTCAAATGTTTTTGTTATTGTAGATTCTGTTGTTGGCTTTGATGAGTTAGTTGTTGATGATGAACTACCTCTTGTGCCAAAGATAGAACTACCTGTCCAGTTTGAAATGCTGTAATAGTAGATGTTTGTATTTTGAGCATAATCTGAAATGTAGAAATATAGATAACCGTTTGATGCATTAGATATTGCTTCTGTTACATCATAAGTTACTTTAACCGTTTTGCCTACTCCACTTGCCTCTAAAGTAATTGGATAAACATCTTCAACGTTTAGCGTTACATTTGTTGCTGATGAACCAGTACCTGTACATACGATTAATGCTTCGATATAGTGGTTATCTGATAGTGTAAATGTAGCTAAGTATTTATTTCCGTTTTTTGTAGCTTCGATATTTTCAATCTCTGGAGACTCTTCATCTACATAGAATTTTTGTGTATATGTATCTGATATTTCATTCTCGCCATCTTTATCATAAGTTCTATAAATATCAACCCTAACCTCATATTGACCGTTGTTATATAAGTCTAATGAGTATGGAGAGATATTAACAGACAAATCTCCGCCATATAGAAGGTCATA
>CAMNMY010000037.1 GCA_946545105.1 uncultured Clostridia bacterium | reverse complement strand
ATACTTCTTTGCGGTGTCATACTTGTATGTAGTGTTCTTACATCCAACTAGTCCTACTACAAGTATAGAAATGATTATGCAAAAAATAATTGCAAATTTTATCCCCTTTCTCATACTCTACCTCCTAGTATTTTACTAATATGGTTTTTATCTCATAAGGGCCGAAGTCTAAATTTGATGTCATCAATTTGACCGGCTCTTTTTCTATCAAGTTCGTTAGATATACTTCTTTTGCTTTCACACCCAATCTTAGTTTGCAAGATGTAGCAAGGCCATATCTTTCGTACAATCTTATTATAAACCCTTTTCCATCAAATGATGGCTTAATCGTTTCAACAATGACATTTGAATTGTCTACATCTACGATGTCTCCTATATCTACAAGGTAGTCAGAAACGATTAATGGATAGTTGAAACAATATGCTTGTTTTACTAAATCACTCTCTTCCCAAGAACCAACATGTGGATACAATGCATAAGCAAAATAATGTTTACCCATATCGCACTCTGGATCTGGATTCTTTGGGCTTCTTAAAAGGTTCAAAGAAATAAGTCCTTCTTTTACACGATGGCCATATTTACAATTGTTTATTAATCCTAAGCCGTATCCATCACCATCAACATTTACGAATTTGTGAGCGCAGATTTCAAATTGAGCTTTCTCTATAGATGTATCATCATGTGTTGATCTATCTACGTTTCCAAATTGGATGTCACAATTTACTGTGTCTGCAAAGAAAGTAGGCTTAAATTCAGCTCTTAACATCTTATAATCTTCATGCCAATCCACAATTGTTTCAAATGTGACAAGCTTAGAATCAATTCCAATTCTAATCTTTTGTACTAAAGAAGACTTGTTATACTTGTATACATTTTCTCTAACAGCTTCTGGGCCATCTATATATGAATTAAAGTTAACTAGCTTAAATTCGTCTTTCTTTAATTTTCTATAATCATCTCTTATATCCCAAGCGTTGTAATACATCTTTGGGTCTGAGAAAACGACAAGTTTATTCATAAACTCACCGCATAGTTCTTTGTTCTCTTCTTTATCGTAAAGCGAACAAATAGAACCATCCATATTAAATCCAACTTTTAACTTTGGAGTTGAAATAAAGTCATCTCCATACTTTAATCCTTCAAAATCTCCTGCTGGAGACAACGCAGCTGCAGAATATTTATTTACTTCTGCTTTATACCAAGTATCTTCAACCTTTACGTACTCTAATCTTTCGAAATCAATTGGATTAATAACAGATAATGTTTGCTTTGTGGCCACTTTTGCTAATATGAAGTTTTGTATTTCTGCTACATCTTTTTCTAGTTCTTGATATCTTGCAACAGACTCGTCATATACTCTCTTTATTGATGAACCTGGAATGATATCATGGAATTGATATAACAAAACTTCCTTCCATATCTTATCTATCTTTTCTTTATCAAAATCAATTCTATTTATTTGAGCTATTGTGCATAGCCATTCAAGTGTATGCAAATCATTCTCTAGTTTTCTATTGTAATATTTGTTCTTTGCTTGAGATGTATATGTACCTTGATGCTTTTCAAGATATAATTCACCTTGATATTGAGGTATTACCTCAGCATATTCTTGTTCTAAATCTTTGAACAATTCTTCAGCGCCACGTCTTACAACCTTATTTAGGCCGTTTTGAACGCCTTCTCTTCTTGTGAAGTTAATTTGCGCTTCACCTGGGCCACCGCCACCATCGCCAACGCCATAGATCAACAATGCTTTTTTAATATCATCCTTTTGTGGATTATTCTTGTTAGATTTAACTATCGCCATTGGAGATGCTGTTGAATTGTAATCTCCTTGTGGAGCCATATGAGATAGAACTCCTGTTCCATCGATTCCTTTCCAAATAAATGTTTTATATGGGAATTTATTATGTGTGTTCCATGACAATTTTATTGTCATAAAATAATCTTTTCCGCACTTTTTAATAATTTGTGGAAGCGACGCTGGATAGCCAAATACATCTGGAAGCCACACCATCTTAGATGTCTTTCCAAACTCATCTTGGAAGAATTGCTCACCATATAAGAATTGTCTAATAATTGATTCGCCAGATGGTATGTTGCAATCGTTTTCTGTCCACATTCCACCTTGTAGCTCGATATTGCCAGCTTCGACTGCTGCTTTGAATCTCTCAAACAATTCTGGCTCTTCTTCCTTAACCCATTGCATTAATTGGGCTTGAGATGCACCAAAGACATAGTCTTTATCTTTTTCAATATTATGCAAAGCTGTAGCATAAGTTCTTACGCCCTTTCTCTTTGTCTCTCTAATTGGCCATAACCAAGCCAAATCAATATGAGCATGACCTACTGCTGTATATTCTATAGCATCAGCCTCTAATGGCTTTGTAATAATAGCTGTTAATATTTCATGGGCTTTTAAATAGTTTTTATGCCTATATTCTTTGTATGATGTGCTTAAAGCAACTTTTATCTCATTAAATCTTTCTTCAGTTAAAAGCGTATTTTCTTCTTTTGTAAGCATCAACATAAATAGTTGAAGATAATCATAATAATATGTCAAAATCTCATCATTGCAAATTGCTATATCTTTTCTTTGTAGAGCAACTTTTACGCCTCTTTTATGGCGCTTTCCATTAAACCCTGCATCTACAATAAGATCAACATTTTCTCCGCCTTTTGCACAGTCGAACAAGTCAACAACTTGCTTTCCTTTTCTTGATTGAACAATGTCTATACCTGTTAATACTTGAGTGATTCCTTGTTGAGCAACATCATCTCTATAGACAACGCCCTCACCTTGAATGTCTATTAATGCAACAATATGCTTTCCTTTTGCACTATCTGGTATAGTTCCTTTAAATTTAAACCAAGCGCAATCGAAATCTGAACCCCAAACATTACCAATTTGGAATGGAACAAATTCTGCTTCATCTAATCTTGCTTTATTTATTGGTTCTTTAGATAATGCTGCCTCGCATGAAAGCTCGGCAATTTTTTTATAAATGTCCTTTCTAATGTTAATTAATCTCACAAGATGTTGTGGATATAGTATAGACTTCTCAACCATAATTTACCTCGTATGTATTATTTTATAATAATTATAATATTTGTCAATATGCGTCCAAATTCATAACCTATTTTTAAGGACAGCTTCTATTAATCGCAAAATTTTACAAACATTTCGAATTTCCAACAAAAGCCCAATATTGACTTAATATTTGAATGCTTATATACTTTTATTATGTCAAAAAAATAAACACACACGGGTGAATTATGAAAAAGAAAGATTATGAAGAAGAACTAGACGACGAAATTATTGACGATGAAGATTTCCTTGATGATGAAGAAATCGAAGATGAGGAAATTGACGAAGATGATTTCATAGAAGACGAAGAAGAATACGATGACGAGGAAGAAGAAACTCCTAAAAAGTCTAAGAAAAAGTCTTCTAAAAAACCAATGAAGAAAGGCACAAAAATTGCAATTATCTCTTCAAGTGTAGTTGCTGGTGTTGTTGCAATTGTACTTGTTTTGATATTTGCTGTACTTCCTATACTTGGTATCGATTTATTTGAAAAAGCTCAAAGTGGTGATTTAGCCGATAGCGTAGATTTCACAAAGAAATTAACAGGATTTGCAGAAAATCCTAATTCTGTTACCTCAAAAACAGATATAGCTAAAGCATTAGTATATAAAGAATCAGATATGGCTGCTTTCTATTCATCTACAAAAGATAAGAACCTTATTGCAGCACAAATGATCTTTGCATCTTATATGAATCTTGCTAAAGGCCATCAATATTCTTACTTTAAGAACCAAGTTGGTACAACAAACTTAGGCGAAAACTCTGGTACTTTGATTGTTCAAAGAATGAGAAGACAAACACAAGAATTCAAAGATGATACAACATTAAAGATTCCATACAATCATAACTTCCCTTCTGCTGCATCTGCTGTAGTTTCTTGTAAGGGTAAAACTTCTATCCGTTATGTAAAGAATGGAAAGATTTATAGAATTATTGCTAAAGCTCCAAAATATGATAGCAAATCTGGTTTCATCACTTGTGACTCTTGGGGTAAAGGTGAAAAGTATGGCAACTCTGAAAAGATTTCAGATTCTTGCAACGTAACAGAAACAAGAATGAATTATCTATCTTTAGTTGAAGGTATGAACCTAGACAACACTTATGATATGAGCAAAATGAAAATTGATAAGCCAAAAGCTATTTTCAAAAAGAGCTCTGCTAAGATTGAAGATAAAGGTGATTATTATGAAATCTATGTTGAAGTAGATCCAGAAGTTGCAAATAAAGATGCTGACACAATGGCATTCTTTAACCAAGATAATTCAACAACAGGAAACTCTGCAAATATCGTAAAATGTAACATTACAATCCAAATTTGGAAATGCGGTTTAATCAAAGCTTACACTGTTGATGAAGAATGGTCAGGAAAAGTTGGAGCTTCAATCATTTCATACGAAGGTACAGCTACAGCTAAATCTGATTGCAAATATAGTTACACAGATGAAGATTGTAAAGATGATTCAATCACAAAAGCAATCTGGGAATCTCTATAATCCAAACACATAGCATATTAAGGACTTGCAATTATGCAGGTCCTTTTTTTTGCCATGAAATATGGGGACCATTATGATCCCCATACTTCGAAATAATTTAGGTTTACAACGTACAATAAATCAAATTAAATATCTATTCCCTCCAACTCTTTTAACCAAATTGATGCTTTTGCATCAGATGGCATTCTTAAATCGCCTCTTGGAGAGACTGCAACTGAACCAACCTTTGGTCCATCTGGTAAACAAGAACGTTTAAATTGTTGAGCAAAGAATCTCCAATAGAAGTTTCTTAGCCACTTATAAATAGTTTGTGTATCATAGATACCTTTAAAAGTATTACATGCTAGTGCATACACTTTCTTAGGTCCAAATCCCCAACGTAGGATGTAATACAAGAAATAATCATGTAATTCATATGGGCCAACCAAATCTTCCGTCTTTTGGCTAATTTTGCCATCTTTTGCTGGAAGCAACTCTGGAGAAACTGGTGTATCTAAAATATCATAAAGAGATTTAGAGATATCGTCATTTTCACAAGTATCGGCATAATACTTAACAATATATCTTACAAGGGTTTTTGGAATTGACGCGTTGACAGCATACATAGACATATGGTCTCCATTATATGTTGCCCAACCTAGCGCCAATTCAGACAAATCCCCTGTGCCCAATACTATACCGCCTTCTTTATTGGCGATATCCATAAGAACTTGCGTTCTCTCTCTTGCTTGTCCGTTTTCGAATGTGACATCATAAGATGTCATTGATTGATTAATATCTTTAAAATGCTCTTTAACCGAATTAGATATATCTATATCCATAAATGATGTTTGAAGCGCATTTGCTAATATCTCTGCATTAGATTTTGTTCTCTTTGTAGTACCAAAACATGGCATTGTAATAGCAATAATATCTTCTCTAGATCTACCAAGTAAATCCATGGCTTTTGCGGCAACTAATATTGCAAGCGCACTATCCAATCCGCCAGACAATCCAACAACAACCTTTTTACAGTTAATATGCTCAATTCTCTTCTTTAATCCATTTGCTTGCATTGTTAAGATTAAATCGCATCTTTCATCTCTTGATTTATCATCTTGAGGAACGAATGGAAATCTAGGCATATGCTTATGCATAATCTTATCTTCTACTTTTTGATCAAACTCTATAAAGCAAACATCGCTTGAGTAAATATTTGTTGTGTTTTTTCTTTGTCTTTCGTGAATGATTTGTTCCAAATCAATTTCGCCTACCAAAAGTTTGTTTTCAAACAATCTTGTTTCAGCAACAATTCTTCCTTCTTCGGCGATTATATTGTGGCCAGAGAATACTAAATCTTGTGTGGATTCGCCATCTCCAGCTGAAGCATATACATATCCGCAATCCAATCTTGCTGATTGATTTACAATCAAATCTCTTCTATATTCGCTTTTTCCAATTACTTCATTAGATGCAGATAAATTTGCAATAATTGTTGCACCTTGTCCAGCCAAATATGAAGATGGAGGAATTGCTACCCATAAATCTTCACAGATTTCAATTCCAAAGACAAAGTCTCTAAAATTCTTATTTTGGAATAGAAGCTTAGTTCCGAATGGAACTATTTGATTTCCAATAGATATTTCATCCACCAAGATGTCTACACCTGATGTAAAATGTCTTACTTCGTAAAATTCATTATAATTTGGAATATTAATCTTTGGTACAACCCCAAGTATTTGTCCATTTTGAAGTACAACACCACAGTTATATAGTTTTCCCTTAAATCTTAAAGGAGCCCCAACTATAACACACATCTTTTTATAACGAGTATATGCAGCCAAATCAAGAATGGCTTGTTCGGTTTCTTGAATTAATTTAGATTGTAAGAATAGATCAGAACAGGTATAACCTGTTATGCATAATTCATTAAATACCAATAAATCTACATCTTTATTAAATGCCTTATCTATATCATCTTTGATGCTTTGAACATTTGCTTGCACATCAGCTACAACAACTTTTATAGTAGCTGCGCCCACTCTTACTAATGAAGAAATAGGCTTATCACTATCATATTCAGATTTAGTATCATTGATGGTATCTAAAGTCTTTTGCTTACTCTTTGTATATGCAATTTTTGTAATATTATTCTTATTTGATTCCAACAATGCTAAATAATCATTAGGATTATTTAACAAGTTTAATAGAACAGCAGAATACTTTTCACTTGGTGTGTCCCCATCTAAGTATCTACAAATAGTAGTTTCACCCCAGCCCAAAAGCATAGATAGAGGCTTTTTGCCTATACCATATGATACTAAAATGCTCTCAATTTGTTCTTTTGTTACTATTTTTTGCATATATTTTAACTTTATTGCTACTTTTATTTATATTTATACACAATTATAATAACATTTTTTAGTATCATTTACAACTATTATTATAAAAAATAGTATTATTTTATATTGCAGCTCCTTTCTTTACAAATTTATTTAAATAATGTATCTTTGTTATGAATGGAGGTATATATGGACGATAAGACATTAAAGGCCCTACTTGGAGCACAACAAGGCGAATTAGATGCAGTGTTAATGTATCAAAGCATTGCCAAGAAAATTAAAAATGAAGAAATAAAAGCTCTTTTATTAGATTCAGCTAAAGACGAAGGTAGACATGCAAGCGTATTCCATAAAATAACAAAAGTAGATTTAAAACCAAAACGTACATTAGCCATTGTAGTGCCTCTACTTATGTCTATCTTAGGTAAGAAAATTGTTTTTAAAATTATTGCAAAATCTGAATA
>CAMNMY010000036.1 GCA_946545105.1 uncultured Clostridia bacterium | reverse complement strand
ATAGTTCTAAGATTCCAAGCCATGTAGTTACGAACATCTCAGCTTCATTATGAGAGCATATTTTATTATTAACAAAAGATAAAATTTCATCTGGTGTTCCACCTATCATTGCGCGCTCGTTAATTAGAATCATCGTAACCATCATAAACAATGCAGCTGGTACACCTTTTCCTGACACATCGGCAATTGTAAATGCCAAATGATCATCATCAATTAAGAAATATGAATAGAAGTCTCCCCCTACTTCTTTTGCAGGCACCATATTTGCATATAAATCGAAATCTTGTCTATTTGGGAATGCTGGGAATACTCTTGGTACAGAATTTTCTTGGATTCTACTAGCAAGGTCAAGTTCAGCTCCTATTCTTTGTTGCTCTGATGTAATCTTTTCTATATTTTGAATATATTCAAGCGTGTCTTTTTCCATATCGCTAATAGAACCAATTAAAGATGAAATCTCACCAATTCTGCTCTTTATTGTTTTCTTTATTGGATAATCTGGAGCTGTTGTATCTTTTGCAAATCTTTCAGCTTCAGTAGATACCAATCTCAATGGCTTTGCAATTTGAGAATTCAAATAGAACCAACCAATCAAAATAAAGACAACTATTAATAGTACAGTTACCAATCCGACAACCATCATATAATCACTTGCCGTTTGCCTTAAAACAAACATTGGTTGTTGAATACAAACAATAGCCGTAACCTTTCCAGCTGCGTTTTTAATAGGCATCAAAGAAGTAATATGATCAAACATGTCTGAATCTTTTTCTTGAATTTGTACAATACTTGCTCTATCTAAATCTCCTGACCAAATTTGTTCATATAAAGGTCTATCTTTATCGTTTATTTGTTGTGATGACAAATTGGCAGCACCAACTTCCCATGGTGCAAAATAAGAAGGAAGAATATCTTCTTTTGTCAATACATCAAATACAGAAATATATGTTGTGTATTTTCCTTTTTCTGCATATTCATCTGTAAGTTTTATTACATAAATCATTGATACGTTTTGCGTGTCACATAATAATTCCAATCTAGATAACAATGTGGCATATTCTGGTGTAAAACCACACTCTTCAACGGGTTGTCCTTTTTCCTGTTTAATGCCACGATTGTCTTCTATATATTTATCTATATCGCCACCTTGTTTTAAATCCGCCTCAATTAAGGCTTTAACTGTGGCACCAGCGTTATATGCTGCTTCTTCGTATTGCAATGTAATTGCATCCGTAAATCTATAATATCCAATTGTAGATATTGTCATAGATATTGCAAGAATCAATATTGCAAACGCAAAGCTTAAATTAAACAATAAACTTTTATGAACTTTAAATCTTCTTTGTCCCTTCATATATCCCCTAAATATGATATAAAATCAATTGTGAGCCTTCTGTTAGGCTTGGCTTTATTTGAGCTTGGTCTCTATCAAATAAAGTAATTACTCCATTCTTATCAATATAGCCAACGACTATTACATATTTTCCATCTTTTATACTTGCTTCAAACACAGAACGAATCAAATCGTATGCTGTAATATCTTTTGGAATTTCTTTAAAGCAATCCTCTATCTTTAGCGTGTACATATCACTAGTCAAAGATGTTTGTGCATTAGCACCAACTTGACTATTTTTTACAACCATTTCAAGATATAAATCAAATAGTGAACTTTCAAAAGCAAATTGCGTAATCATCTTTGATGTTAATCTATTTGAAATAATTACATTATGAACATTGAAGCTTTTAACAACATCATGATGTTTTGGATCTAGAATCTCAACAACAATCTTAATCTTGTTAATATCAATCTCTGGATTATTCTTAGCCATTATCTCTTGAAGTTCTCTAACCCTAACAAGCGTTGCAATTGTTTCATCATCAGCATGTTCAATAGATATTTCATTGTTAGATAATAAAACAAATGTTACATCATGCTTTGCACTCTTTAAAAATTCAGCAACCGCATTATATACTTTTTGGGGGTCTTGTTGTGTTGTCAAAACTTTTTGTATTTCGCAGTTTTTTAATTCCAAATTTTCAGGTATTGAATCTTTTGAATCAATAAGCATTAATCTATTGTTATATTTCTTTCTTCCAATTGTTCTATCTATGGCCAACAACACTTGCTTCATTTGTGTGTTATGTCCAAAGAATATAACGTCATTAAATTCAGTCTTTGCACAATCTTTTAGTTTCATTGGGATTGGCGTATATTCATAATTGCCAGGAATTTCTGCATCCCCTGCCTCTCCAATATAGAACCCATAATTCTTGTTTGCAATTCGTACACAAGATAAAGGCAAATCTGAATTATGTGTCTTTAGATAATTTCTTGTATATTCTATTGGCTCAGAAAATTCAGTTTCCGCAACGGAAATTGTTAACCCGTATTGAGATAATAACTCATTATAAATAGGTCCCATTTCTGGATTTAGGGCAAATTGTGAAATAAGTGAGCCCATTGTATACGTAACTGGCATTGGGATGATTGTGCACTTTTCTGATACTCTATCATCCTTAATAATTTTTGATACCAAATCCAAGGTTACTTGGTCATCCACTTCAACTATTACATTTTGATTATTAATTGAATCTTCAGATCCGGTGATGTTTACTACTTGAGCAACTGTCTTTATAATTTGAGAATTACCATATTGCTCTTCATATCTTTGTCCATCATTTGTTTCGGCTATAGAATTATTCAAATTCTCACCCAAGATTATTACTGCATCTGCAAGGTTTAAGGATATGCTCTTTAATTGTTGAGACGAATAAGTCTCTCCAGTTTTAATCATGATAGTTAATTTGTTTCTCAACTTATCTCTTTCAAATGTTAAAACTCTTTGTATAAATGGAAGCGATGCATATTTTTGTTTCAATTTTGAATTTCTAGCATATATAGCATCTGCAATTGCTTCATCGATTTGATCTTGAATCTTTTCTCTATCTTCATTTGCAAGAATAATGACATCGTGATGTTTTCCTGTAAACAATAAATTTCTAATAATCTCTGTTGCTCTTACATTCCATCCCAATAAAACGATGTGGTTATACAAATACAATTTCTTCATTGCTGGGTTCTTATAACTCATATATGCTGAAATGTAATTTGTCATATAAGCAATCAATGATCCAGTAAAGAATATTGCCCCTAAGAACATCATAACGACAGTAAATATACCAAGTCCTGTTGCATTTGGGCCAACTACTTCGTATTCCATATTATTAGATAAAATTAAACGAATAACATAGAATGTAGATTTTAAATAACTCATGTTTTCACTGCCAGGAACATTCATAGACTTCAAAATTAAAGTAGCTACAAAGAAAATAACTATATTGATAAGTATTATGCCATTTAAAACTACTTTGCCCGGATTTGTAGCCAATTTAACATTAAAAAATTTTTTAACTCTTCTTTTTGAAAGTTTTTTTATCATAAATGCCCCCGCAATAATTAAATTATATATAATATTTTAAATATTAGCAATTATGAAAAAAGTGGACAGGTCGCCCTGTCCACTCAATATCTTTAGGTTATTTGATTATTCTTCGGCTTTTGCTTCTTCTTCAACCTTAGTGAAAACAAGCTTATCATCCTTTGCTGTGATGTTAACTTTATCACCAATTCCGAATTCATTTTGAAGCATCTTAGTTGCAAGTTCATCCTCAACCATTGATTGAAGTGCTCTTCTTAAAGGTCTTGCACCATATTCTAGATTGAAGCCTTTTTCTATAACTAGATTCAAAGCATCGTCATCAATTGTTACAAAGATACCTCTTTCTTGTAATCTCTTCTCTAAGCTGTTTGCCATTAACTTAGCAATATCATACATATCTTTCTTTTCGAATGATCTGAATACGATAATATCGTCTACACGGTTAATGAATTCTGGCTTTAGAGTTCTTCTAAGAGCTGACATTTCTCTTTCTTTCATTTCTTCATAATCGCTCATAGCATCACCTTCAGAGCCAAAGCCTACTGCTTTCTTCTTCAATTCAGAAGCACCAATATTTGATGTCATAATAATAATAGTATTCTTGAATGAAACTGTTCTACCATGAGAGTCTGTCAATCTACCATCATCTAGAATTTGAAGTAAGATGTTAAATACTTCTGGGTGAGCCTTTTCGATTTCATCGAATAGAACTACTGAATATGGATTTCTTCTAACCTTTTCTGTTAATTGACCACCTTCATCGTATCCAACATAACCTGGAGCAGAACCAATCAACTTAGAAACGTTAATTTCTTCCATATATTCTGACATATCTATTCTTATCATCAAGTTCTCATCACCGAACATTGCTTCAGCAAGTGCTTTAGATAATTCTGTCTTACCAACACCAGTAGGTCCTAAGAAGATAAATGAACCGATTGGTCTCTTTGGATCCTTTATACCTACTCTTGCACGTCTTACTGCCTTAGCAATAGCAGTTACAGCTTCATCTTGGCCAATTACTCTCTTTCTTAGAGTATCTTCAAGATGTAGAAGAACATCTGCTTCAGATTGAGTTAACTTAACTACTGGAACCTTTGTCCAAGAAGAAACAATTTGTGCAATATCTTCTTCTGTCAAAACTAAGTTATCTTCACTTTGTTTTGCTTTCCATTCATTTCTTCTCTTTTCAAGTTCAACTTGAGTTGCTTCAATATCTTTCTTGATTTGACCTGCTTTATCGAAATCTTGTTCGCGTGCAGCATCTGTCATTTCTACATTCATTCTTGCAATCTTTTCTTCAAGATCATTTACATCTTTTGGAAGAACTGATGCACCGATGTGCTTTCTTGATGCAGCTTCATCAATTAAGTCAATTGCTTTATCTGGTAAGAATCTATCGTTTATGTATCTATCAGATAATTGAGCAGCTGCATTGATAGCTTCATCTGTAATCTTTACCTTATGGTGCTCTTCATACTTTTCTCTCAAGCCCTTTAGGATAAGGATTGTATCCTCAACTGATGGTGGTTCAACCATAATTGGTTGGAATCTTCTTTCAAGCGCTGCATCCTTTTCAATGTGCTTTCTATATTCTTCAATTGTTGTAGCACCGATAGTTTGCAATTCACCTCTTGCCAATTGTGGTTTTAAGATGTTTGCTGCGTCCATGTTACCATCTTCGCCGGTTGCACCTGCACCTACTATCATATGGATTTCATCGATAAATAGAATAATGTTTGGATTGTTCTTTACGATATCGATTGCATCCTTAATTCTCTCTTCGAATTCACCTCTATATTTTGCGCCAGCAACCATTGAAGTAATATCCAAAGAGAAAATAATCTTATTCTTTAACATTTCTGGAACATCGCCCTTTACGATTGCTTGAGCAAGTCCTTCAACAATGGCACTCTTACCTACACCTGGTTCACCAATTAGAACTGGGTTATTTTTTGTTCTTCTTGAAAGAATTTGAATAATTCTATCTACTTCATCCTTTCTTCCAACAACTGGGTCAAGTTTGCCTTGTCTTGCTTTTGCTGTTAAATCTACACCATATTTATCTAAGCCCTTTAGCTTTGGATCACCCTTTGGCTTTTGGCTACCGCCTTGATTTGGTCTTTGAGCTTGTCCAAATCCACCAAAGTTCATACCTATGTTTTTAAACATATCTTGGATATCATCTGGGATATCTCCATTTGTATGAATTTCAATTGTTGGGCCTTCATTTTCAAATTCTACCGTATTATCTTCGCCACCATTTCTTTGGCTTTCGATTGCTGCAGTAATGTTATTCAACAATAAATTAATGTCCAATCCTTGAGCAGCAATATTCTTAACGCCATAAGCTGATTGATCTTGCAAAATCATGAACAACAAATCCATTGATGTAATAGAATTTTGTCCAGCCATTTTTGCTTGTCTTGAAGCCTTATTGCAGGCATCTTCAACTCTTGCAGACATTTGATATGTTGCTTGCTTTACGTTTGAAAATGGGATTGTGCGCATGTATTTATCTACATCTACACCTACATTTCTTAACATTTGTCCAGCTGGAGATTCTGGCACATTTAACATAGCAGCAATTAAGTGCTCTGTTCCTAAAAGTCCACCAGATGCCATAGCATAGCCTTTAGCACGCTCGATGACTTTTCTACATTCGTTACTATAACCTAAAAACATTTTATACTCCCTCCTTCTTTAAGGTGTCCTGAACCATCTTTACTCTTGCAATATCTCTCTCCAATGCGCTCATCTTCTTTTTGGTAATAAAGCACATCATTGCTGGTTGAGTATTGACAGTCAAGTTGTTTAAATTTTCCATATTTAATTTTAAGTATCCCAAACCTACGCCTAATTTAACTAACGCCAAATTTTGCATAAGCTCTTGAGATGACATTTTTATTGCGTATCTTAATATTCCGTAAGATATCATAATATCGTTTTGTAAATCTAAGCCTCTCTTTTGAGCTACTTCTTTTCTTGCTATATCTTCTAGATTTACAAGTTGTTCTACAACCTTTTTAACCATATTTAGAATCTCGCTTTCGCTTAAAGAGATGGCAGCTTGATTTGATACTTGATATAAATATCCTTCTGCATTTGACCCCTCTCCATAGATTCCTCTTATAGTTATACCAGATTGTTGGTATCTTAAGATTATTGTTTCAATTTTGTTTGTCATTGTTAGACCAGGCAAGAACAACATAACAGATGCTCTCATTGCACTTCCAAGGTTCGTTGGACATGCAGTTAGATAGCCTAACTTTGGATCAAAAGCGATGTCTAAATATTTCTTTATTTGAGCATCTACTTTTGCAACATTATTGTATGCAGCCTCTAAATGGAATCCCCTAATTATACTTTGTATTCTTAAGTGATCTTCCTCATTTACCATAACCGAAATATCTTCTGGTTTTGAAATAAATGCCGCCCCGTATTTAGATTTTTGCAAATTTTTTGATATTAAGTGTCTTTCAACAAGTGCTTGAGAAGTTAAATCATCAATGTTATTCATTGAATAATAATCGTTGGCAAACACCTCATCACAAGCTTTCTTTACACCAGCATATAGGACTGAATAAATCTTCTCTTCTCCATTCAATCTTCTTGGGAATGGCAAGCCATTGATATTTCTTGCAAGTCTTATTCTTGTAGATACAACTGTTGTGTCAAAAATATCCATGCTTACCCCCTCTTAGAAATTAACGCATTTAATTCTTGTTGATACTTCTTTGCAAGAATGTAATCTTGCTTTTTAGCTGCGTCGTTCATCTTTATTCTTAGTTCATTTATCTTTTCATCAAGTGTTGGAACTTTAACATTTTGAGATATAACGTGAGCTGGCATCTTTCCTGCATAAGTTTTACCACCAAGCTTTTTAACATATGCATCTACTAAATGAGAAAATGTTTTATAGCACTCACT
>CAMNMY010000035.1 GCA_946545105.1 uncultured Clostridia bacterium | reverse complement strand
GGTTCCTGTAGTTAACATAGGAGATAGGGTTCTCCAAGGTCAACTTATAGGAAAAGCAGACGGTTTTGTCTCAGCTAACATCTACGCTTCTGTATCTGGTACAGTTACTGCTATCGAAAAACACAGAAACGTAAATGGCGCTTTGATAGATCACGTCGTAATCGAAAATGATTTTAAATACGAAGATGTCGTTTTAGAGCCATTAGCAGACAGAGAGCCTGAAACAATTAAGGCTCGTATTGCAGAAGCCGGTCTAGTTGGTATGGGTGGCGCAGGCTTCCCTACAATTGTTAAGTTATCTCCAAAGACTCCAGTTGATACTTTGATTATCAATGGTGCTGAATGTGAGCCATACTTAACATGCGACTACAGACTAATGCTAGAAAAAACTCAAGAAGTAATTGCAGGTATTAAATTATTAGCTAAAGCAATTCAAGTAAAAAATATCGTTGTTGGTATCGAAGCCAATAAACCAGATGCAATTGAATTGTTTGGTAAAGATCCAGAATTAACTGTTGTAGTTTTAAAGAAGGCATACCCAATGGGTTCAGAAAAGCATTTGATTTATTGCTGCACAGGAAGAAAAGTTCCTCTTGGCAAATTACCATCAGATGCTGGTATCGTAGATTTGAATATGGCTACAGCATATGCTACATACGAAGCTGTTGAATTAAACAAGCCTCTATATGAAAGATTTATGACTGTTTCTGGTGAAGGATTCAACCAACCTATGAACCTAAAAGTTAAGATTGGTACTAGAATCGATGATATCGTTAACTTCTGCGGTGGTTTAAAAGATGATGCTGCATATCTAATTCAAGGCGGTCCTATGATGGGTCCTACAATGATTAGTACAGATATCTATACAACAAAGACAACATCAGGATTACTTGCTCTATTAACAAAAGATGTTAATGTATCAAATCCAACACCATGTATCAACTGCGGAAAATGTGCATCAGTATGTCCTATGCACTTACTTCCTATGCAAATCGATTTCTTCACTTTGGCTGGAGATTACGAAAGCGCAGATAAAGTTGGTGGCGTAATGAATTGCATCTCTTGCGGATGCTGTACTTATGTTTGCCCTGCAAAGCGTTCTTTAGTTCAAAGTATCGCACTTGCAAAAGGTAAGATTATGGCTGCAAGACGTGCTCAACAAGGAGGTGCTAAATAATGGATACAGTTATTATTAATTCAACTCCACACATTAGATCACCTCGTACAACAAAGAAGATTATGCTTGATGTAGTTATTGCACTACTTCCAGCATGTTTAATGGGTTGTATCTATTTTGGATGGAGCGCACTTTTGGTATTATTCTTATCTACATTCTTTGCTGTTGCAACAGAAGTAGTATGGAAGTTCTGCCAAAAGAAAAATTATAAGCAAATTCTTCAAGAGTTTGATTACACATCTGTAATTACGGGTCTTTTAATCGGTATGTGTATGTCAAGTTCTGTTAAATGGTATGTTCCAATGCTTGCATCTATATTTGCTATTGCAATTGTAAAGATGCTATTTGGTGGAACTGGTAAGAATATCGTTAACCCAGCAATCGTTGGTAGAATTTTTGCTTTCATGTCATTCACTACAATTATGAATGATTTCTCTGGAACGCTAACAAATGGCACTGTCGTTTCTGGTGCTACAACTTTGGTTAGTATGCTAAAAGGTGAAGCTTCATCTTTAGAATTATGGCAAATGTTCTTAGGAATCAATATGGCTGGTTGTATCGGTGAAACATGTAAGCTTGCACTTCTTTTAGGTGGTATCTATCTAGTAGTTAAAAAAGTTATCGATATTAGATGGCCTTTAATATATATCGTTGTTACTGGTTTAATCTCTGCTGCTATTGCTAAATCAATGGCTGCATTTATGCCAAGCATTTTAACAGGCGGTTTATTCTTAGGTGCTATCTTCATGGCTACAGACTATGTAACTTCACCAAACAACAAATATGCTTGCTATGCATATTATGTATGTCTTGGTATTTTGACTGCAGTTTTAAGAGCCGCTACAAAGATGGAAGTTGTATCATTCTGTATTTTGATTATGAACTTGTTTGTTCCAATCTTTAACAAGGCATTCAAGCCACGTGCGTTTGGTTCAAAGCCAATCAAAGATGTTATTAAAGATGCATTTGCAAAATGCAAAGCATTCTTTGCTAATCTTGGCAAGAAAAAGAAGGAGGTGGAATAGATGACTATTAAACAATTCCTTCAATCTAAGATATTTAGATGCATTATCGTGCTTTTATGCATTGCTCTAGTATCTGGTGGATTACTTGCTATCCTAAACGATGTTTTAGCCGTTGATGATGCTGAGCTTCTTCAACGTGGCTTAAAGAGCGTTGGTATTCAAGAATCTAATCCTCAAGAATTAGAAATTCAAAAAGCCGACTATGATAATGGAACCATTATTCAAGTTATCTTCTTGCCTTCTACTGGAGATTATTTAATTAAGGCTCTAGGAAAAGGTGGTTTCCAACAAGGTACTGTAACTGTATATGCACTTGCTCATATTGAAGAAGCAAATGTAAGTATAAAGAAAGTCGCTATTGCAGATTATGCTTCATCTCAAACACTTATGAGTAAGATTACAGATGCAGGTTTACAAAAGGTTGCTGACGATCCAAGCATCGCACCAAATCAAATTGCTACAGGTGCTACATACTCATCAACCGCAATTAAGAATGCAGTAAATACTGCCATTTCTTACATCAATGATTATTTGGCATAGGAGGACTAACATATGACAGGAAATAAATTTAAAGAAATTGCAAAAAATGGCATTCTTGTTAACAACCCAACATTTAGATTAGTGCTTGGTACTTGTCCTACACTTGCCATATCATCTTCAGTATTTAATTCATTAGGTATGGGTCTTGCAGTAACATTCATTTTGATTTGTTCAAATGCAATTATCTCTGCCCTAAGAAAAGTTATTCCTAATGAAGTAAGAATCCCAGCATTTATTCTAATTATTGCTACATTCGTTACGGTAGTTAGAATGGTATTATATAAATTCGTTCCAGATTTGTATTCATCACTAGGCGTATTCCTACCACTTATAGTTGTTAACTGTATTATTTTAGGAAGAGCTGAAAGCTTTGCTTCTAAAAACCCAGTTTTAGACTCAGCAGCCGATGGATTGTTTACTGGTATAGGATTCACATTAGCTATTACATTAATTGGTATTGTTAGAGAAGTTTTGGGCGCTGGTGCATTCCTTGGCTATAAGCTATGGGACTTCAGTATTGACTACTTCGGCAATACAGCTGGTGCGTTCTTAGTATACGGATTAATGATCGCTGGATTTAATGCTCTATATGAGAAATTTGAAAACAATAGAAAGCGCAAGAACTACATTGAAGAAATGCGTGCATCTTCTTTAGCAATTGAAGCAGAACAAACTAAAGAAGCAAAAGATGAAGTTAAGAAGGAGGCATAATCATGGCAGTATTTTTAATTATTATCGTTGCAGCCTTTATTAACAACGCTGTTTTAGTACAATGTTATGGTATTTGCCCATTCTTAGGAGTTTCTAAGAAAATCGGTAATGCCTTCGGTATGGGAATTGCAGTAACTATAGTTATGGCTATTACATGTTTAGTTACATTCCCTATCTACAACTACATCTTAATCCCACTAGGAATTGAATACCTAGAAATCATCGTATTCATCTTTGTAATTGCCGCACTTGTTCAAATGATTGAAAAGGTAATTAAGAAGTTTATGCCACCTCTATATAACGCTATGGGTATTTATTTACCACTTATCACTACAAACTGTGCTGTATTAGGTGTAGCTGAAACTGTAATGGATACAAGCGCTATGAATACAATATTCCACATTACTAACTTCAATGTTGGTCATGCTGTTCTATATGGCGTATTCTTAGGCCTAGGTTTTACTCTTGCAATCTGCCTAATGGCTGGCTTAAGAGAAAAAGTAGATAACCTAGAAATGAGCAAGCATCTAAAGGGATTCCCTATTACGATGGCTACTGCTTCATTTATGGCTATGGCATTCTATGTGTTTGCCTTAGTCGCTGTGTAGGAGGTTAAATATGGAAATTATATTATGTGCTGCTATACGATGGGGTAAGGTTGGTATTGTTTTAGGATTAATCGCTGGTATTGCCCTTCTACTTGCTGTAGCAATCCTTATTGTAACAAAGGTTTGCCACATTACTGAGGACGAAAAAGTTCTTAAGGTAATTGAGCACTTAGCAGGTGCAAACTGCGGTGGCTGTGGTTATTCTGGATGCGAAGGTTTTGCTAAAGGTCTATGTTCAGGAAAAGCTTGTATAAACGATTGTAAAGTTACAAGCAATGCTGAAAAAGCAATTATTGCTAAAATCGCAAATATTGAATTTGCTGCAGAATCACCAACTGTTGCTGTTGTTAGATGTAATGGTGGCGATGCTGCTCAAAACAAATTCGATTATATCGGCAATCAAGATTGTGTAAGCGAAATGTTATTCCACGCAGGTCAAAAAGTTTGTACGACTGCATGTCTAGGACTTGGTTCTTGTACAAAAGTTTGTCCTCAAGGCGCAATTAAGATTATTGATAAGAAAGCTATAGTTGACCCAAGTATTTGTACATCTTGCGGAAACTGCATTAAAACTTGTCCAAAAGTTGTTATTGAAAGAATTCCAGCAACGGCTCCAGTTTATGTAGCTTGCCACTCTCATTGCAAAGGTAAAGAAGTTATGGGTCAATGCGCTAATGGTTGTATCGCATGTGGACTATGCGCTAGAAACTGCCCTCAAAAAGCTATCGAGATGGTTGATAACTTACCTATTATTGATTATTCAAAGTGTACTGGATGTAAAACTTGCGTAGCAAAATGTCCAAAACATGTAATCAAAGTTCATGGAGAAGTCCTAACTGTTGAGAAATCAAAAGCCGAAACAAAAGCAAACAAAAAATAAAAATTAAGGAGCAGTTCACAAACGAACTGCTCCTTTTTCTTAATCTAACAATTCCCTGATTCGAATTTGAATAAACTCTTCTAATTTTTTCAATCTATAATCATCAAGGTTATATCTTGGATGCTTCTTAAACTTAAAGTTAATTAGTTTTCTAATCTGTTTTTTATGCACTTCTTTCAACAAAGGTTTAACAAATCCAACATAATCATCATAAATTGCAGGCAATCTTGTTTTTGAATATGCAACTGGATCCTGGATTTCATCATCCATACCATAATTAAATAAAGACAAACCATTATCAAAAATAGGCGCAGTAGAGATAATCTCATTTGACGCATTATCTATTAAAAATCCAAAGTTACCATAATGTCTATCTGTATTACAGATAATCGCGTCAAAGACAAACATACTGATTAACTTATCATAGTAGTCTTCTCCAAGTTTCTTATAATAATCTAACACAGCAGTGATTCCGCCTTCTCTAACAATTCGGCCAACTGGTATAAAAGATGTGTCTATGTCAGTAAACAATTTACATGTTGAGCACATGTGGCCCTTCCAATTTGCCAAGCTATATTCAACAGCATCCAACCCCATTGTTTTTGCGATTTGATAAGCATAAAACTCCGAAAATGGTTCTTTCCCTGAATTTGCAAACCCTTCTGTTCCAGCTTTATATAAATACAAATCACCATTTATTCTTCTCCAACATTTTGGAAGCATACCATTTGTTGTAAATTCTGGCGATGAAATCAAAGATGATCGTATTGCTTTACTACTGAAACCTGTAAATGCTACGAACGATAAAATTCTACTAATTCTATGCGTATACAAATTGTATTTATAGAAATCACCATCAAAGTTCTCATCTACAACCCAATATGAGTCATTAAGAGATAAGCCTTTACAAATATTTAAAATTCCTATCGTGTCTCTATGGTTTAGCCCAAATTGAAACAAGATATTGTCTACATACTCTCTATTTGATGGAATATTTCTATGTCTTAACCATGAAGCTATACCTTCTGCATCTGGCTCCATATCTAATGGCAGCAATTTATGGTTAAATATCTCATAAGACAAAACAACACATTTGCCATCTATATTTCTAGATAGTTCGAATTTTGCTATTGGCGTATTGTATTGCTTTAATATATACATTTTGTTTCTCCTTCGAATTTATATTAACAAAATTATATTTTTCTTTCAACTATATAAACAATCACTTGTTTACCCTATTACAGGATCTGGAATATCACTCTTTCCTATAGGCGTAATCATCAAACGATGTGGAACACAAATAATCGTATCGCCCATTTTTGTTATCTTCATATGAGTACAATCTTTTGAAATACTGCAATCTGCATCTTTGCACTCTATTGTTCTTTTTGATAAATCAACATAGATTTCATTAAAATGTGTTTTATCTTTATTCTCTGAAAATAGAATTTTGTATTCTTTATCTGAAATCTTTTCTATTGAGATATATTCTGGATTATATTTAATGCTGTCATTGTCAAAATCGTATTCACAGACTTGCACATCGTTATATTTAATTTCGAATCCTGTTAGTTGTTCTTTATTCCTACTTAAGAACACTCCTAAAAATAAACCTACTATTAACAAAACTAAAATGGCATATACAACGATATCCCATTTCATAAAAAATTTGTTCGACTTTTCTTGCTCTATTCTTCCAGCCATTATATACGCTCGTAATCCTTTAAAATTTTAGCTTGTTCATCATTTGTATATACCTTTAGCTTATCGCCGTTATTTAGGGCTATATAGGCCGTTAAATCCTTTTTGCTGTTAATGAATTCTTTTGCTGTTTCAAAATCCATTACCATTAATGCTGTAGAATAAGCATCAAGCATAGCTGAATCATTTATAGCCGTACGACTTGAAATTCTATATGCAAGAGTACAAGACAATGTTTCATTTTCTATTGGACGGCCAGTTGTTGGATTTATAATATGGCAATATCTCTTCCCATCAATCTCATAATATTGTTCATAATTTCCAGAAGTTGAAATAAATACGCTTATTAGATATGCTCTTAAATATAATGAATTAGGATCCTTTGGATCTTTTAATTTTAAATCCCATTTTCTTCCAGTTGCCCCTCTTTCTAGTAAGGCAAGTGATGATGAGCCTAAAGTAATATATCCATAATTTATGTCATATCTATCTGCGATTTCTTGTAATACTGCTGCAGCATAGCCTTTGACGATGCCACCAAAATCCAATTGCATAGTATAATTTACACCATCTATATCAATAGATAGATCTGGTTTATATATATAATATTTATCCTTTTTCTCTTCTCCTTCAACCAAGCCGAAATCTGTAAGTGATAAAAATCCATCTACATATTTATCGCTTGGTAATTGCTCGTTTGGCTTTTGTCTATCATAAGGATAAATTGGAGAATAGTTATCATAAGTAAATCTATCTGTAAAGCCCCACAAATCGCTTAATAACAACATTGCTGGATTATATGCGCCATCAGTTTCCATATAAGCATCCATTGCTATC
>CAMNMY010000034.1 GCA_946545105.1 uncultured Clostridia bacterium | reverse complement strand
AACAGGTGGTAGCCCTTGGGAAGAAAAATTCACAAAGTTCATTGAAACTGTATCTACAGCTTATGGCAATCCAATTCAAGATTGGGTAGCGCTAGAGCTTGAGATGTTCTTTGGTATAACACTTCCACTAAAGCCTGAAAACGCTCAAAAGATTTGGGAAATTGCAAACAAGAAGATTAAGGATGAGTCTTTATCTCCAAGAAAGTTAATTAAGATGGCAAATGTTGAATATATTGCAACAACAGATGATCCAATTGATTCACTTGAATATCATCAAAAGTTAAAAGAAGACACATCTTTCAATGTTAAAGTTGTTCCATCTTTTAGAGTAGATAACATTTTGTTGGCACAAGATAAGAACTATCCAGTTTATATGGCGCAATTATCTCATGCATCTGGAGTAAAGATTGAAGATATTGATACGCTTCAAAAGGCTATTGTAGCTAGAATGAATTTCTTTGTTTCTATGGGATGTAAGTTCTCAGATGTAGGAATTCAAGGATTCCCATCAACAATTGCGGAATATACTGATGCAAATAAAACATTCAAAAAGCTATTAAGAGGCGAAACTGTAACAAATGAAGAATATGACGGATTCTTAGGATATATGTACATTTTCTTGGGAAGAGCATATTCAGATAGAAAGATGGTAATGCAATTACACTTAGCTGTTACAAGAAATAGCAATAGTGAAATGTTTGAAATTTTAGGCAAGGATGCAGGATTCGATTGTGTTGGGGATGTTATTCCAATAGCAAATATTAGAAACATTATCGACAAGATGAATTCTCAAAGTTCATTACCTGAAACGATTATTTATACATTAAACCCATCAATGTATTACACATTAATCACAATGATTGGGGCATTTAGAAGAGTACATTTAGGTATCAGCTGGTGGTTCTGTGATCACAAGAGAGGAATGTACGAAACATTAGAAAAATTAACAGAGCTTTCTCATATCAATTCAATGGTTGGTATGTTGACAGACTCAAGAAGCTTTTTGTCATATGTAAGACATGATTACTATAGACAAATAGTATGTGATTTCTTAGGTGGAATCATTAAAGAAGCAGATGATTTAGCAATTGGCGTTGCAAAAGGCCTATGCTATGAGAATGCTAAGAGAATAATAGGAGAGTAGCAAATGAGTTTTAAAATGACATTCCGTTGGTACGGAGAAAATGACAGAATTACGCTTGACTATATCAGACAAATTCCAGCAGTTGAAGGAATTGTATCTGCTATATACGATGTTCCAGTTGGCGAAGTTTGGCCAATGGAAAGTATCCTAAAGATGAAAAAGCAATGTAACGATGCAGGTCTAACATTTGAAGTTGTTGAATCTGTTCCAGTACATGAAGACATTAAGCTTGGTAACGCTAATGCCCCTAAGTTAATCGAAGTATACAAAGAAAACATTAGACGTTTAGGAAAAGCTGGCGTTAAGTGTATCTGTTATAACTTTATGCCAGTGTTTGACTGGTTAAGAAGTAACCTTGCAAAAGAATTGACAGATGGTTCAACAGCCCTAGCTTACGACCACGCTACAGTTCTAGCAATGAACCCACTAACAAGTGAATTGTCTCTACCAGGTTGGGATTCAAGCTATACAAAAGAAGGATTAAAAGAATTATTAAATCAATATAAAAATATTGACGAAGAAAAGCTATGGAAGAATATGGAAGTATTCCTAAAGGAAATTATTCCAGTTGCTGAAGAGGCAGGAATTAAAATGGCTATTCACCCAGACGATCCACCATGGGGAATCTTTGGATTACCAAGAGTTATTACTTGCGAAGAGAACTTAAAGAGATTCTTAAAGCTTGTAGATAGCCCAGCAAATGGTATCACATTATGCACAGGATCATTAGGCGTTTCTTCAACAAACGATATCGTTCATATGATTCATACATGCAAGGGCAGAATGCCATTTGTTCACTTAAGAAACATCAAAATCACAGGAGACCATTGTTTCGAAGAAAGCGGACATTTATCTTCAAAGGGCTCTCTAGATATGTACAAGATAGTTAAGGCTTTATATGAAGATGGCTTTGATGGATACGTAAGACCTGACCATGGAAGAATGATTTGGGGCGAAACAGGAAGACCAGGATATGGCCTATATGATAGAGCACTAGGTGCTATGTATTTACAAGGCTTAATCGAAGCTGTAGAAAAAGAAGGAAAATAAGGAGATTTTAATCTATGGAACATAATATGGAAGGACAAGTTGTAGTAATCACAGGTGGCGGTGGTGTTTTATGTAGCACAATCGCAAAAGAATATGCTGCACGTGGAGCTAAAGTTGCTGTTACAGATTTAAAGCAAGATGCCGCTCAATTAGTTGCAGACGAAATCGTAAAGGCTGGCGGTATTGCAAAAGCTTACGCTATTAACTGCTTAGACAAGCAATCTATTATTGCTGCACATGATGCAATCAATAAGGATTTAGGCGCTTGCACAATCTTAGTTAACGGCGCTGGCGGTAACCATCCAAAAGGAACAACAACAAGCGAATACTTCTTTGAAGAAGATGTTGATGATGAGACAAAGGTTTCTTTCTTTGATCTAGATGAAAGCGGTGTAGATTTTGTATTCAAATTAAACTTCACAGCTACATTCTTAACAACTCAAGTATTTGCAAAAGATATGATCAAAACAGGCGGAAATATTATCAATATTTCTTCAATGAATGCGTTTAGACCATTAACAAAGATTCCAGCATATTCAGGTGCTAAGGCTGCTGTATCTAACTTTACAGCATGGCTTGCTGTTCACTTTGCAAATGCAGGAATTAGAGTAAATGCTATTGCTCCAGGTTTCTTTGTTACAAAGCAAAACCAAGCATTGTTATTTAACCCAGATGGCACACCAACTCCAAGAACAGGAAAGATTTTAGCTGGAACACCAATGAAGAGATTTGGTAAACCAGAAGAATTGTTAGGAACAATTATGTGGTTATCAGATAATGATGCAGCAGGATTCGTTACTGGTATCGTTGTACCAATCGATGGCGGATTCTCAGCATATTCAGGTGTTTAATTTAGAGGTTTATAATATGGAACAAGTAAAAGAGGTTAAGGTTGTTATTTTAGGTTTAGGAAACCGTGGCAAAAACTATGGTGGACATTTGGCAAACACACCAGGCGTTAAAATTGTTGCTATTTGTGATAAATATCAAGAAAAAATAGACAAGGTTAAGAAGGCTTGGGGCGTTCCAGATGAAATGTGCTTTACTGATGAAGACAAATTCTTTGGACTTGGTAAGGTTGCAGACACAATGGTTATTGCTACACAAGATAAAGATCACTATGGCCATGCTATGAAAGCTTTGGCTTTAAAGTATAACCTAATGATTGAAAAACCATTATCTCCAAATATCAATGAATGTATAGAGATGGAAGAATTCGCAAGAAAGCAAGGATGTAAGGTTCTTGTTTGTCACGTTTTGAGATATGCACACTATTATAAGAGAATTAAGGAGATTATTGATTCTGGTATTTTAGGTAAAATCGTTTTGATTAATCACGATGAAGATGTAGCATATTGGCATTTCTGCCACTCATATGTTAGAGGAAACTGGAGAATTGAAGCAGAAACATCACCTCTTTTAATGGCTAAGTGTTGCCATGATATGGATTTAATGTATTGGTATGCTGGCGCTAAGGCAAAGAGTGTATCATCTTATGGTTCTTTAAATTACTTCAAAGCAGAAAACGCTCCAGAGGGCGCAACAGATACATGTTTTGATTGTCCATATAAAGACACATGTAATTTCGAATGTACATATCAATATGTTGGAAGAAAGAAAAAGCCATTTGGAAAGCTTCCAAAGAAATATAAATGGAAACCATATGCATTCTGTCTTTCAAACGATCCAGCAGATATCGTAGATAAATTAAAGAATGACCCTAAGGGGAAACTATGGTCAAGATGCGTATTTAAGTGTGATAACGACGTAGTTGATTGCCAAACAGTAAATATGGAAATGGAAAATGGCATTCAAGTTCAAATGAACGTTAATGCATTTAATGAAAAAGACCATCGTCATACAGAAATTCGTGGTTCAAAGGGTATCTTAATTGCAGACGATTCTTCATCGGTATTGAGATTGCAATTATTTGGCAAGAAAGAAAAGAAGATAGTTGTTAACATCATCCCAATTATTAAGGGCCACTTTGGTGGAGACCAAGGCGTTATTGCCGCAACTATTGATTTAGTAAGAGGTAATTTGGATCCAAACGGACAATACACATGGATTCAAGATACAATTGAGAGCCATAGAATTGTTACTGCTGCAGAAATGTCTAGAAAAGCAGGTGGTAGAAAGGTAGACCTAAGTGAGGTTCCAGATATAAAGAAATAATGGACAAGATAACTGAGTTAAATTGGAACATTACATCAAATGAAACCAAAAAGCACCTATTTGCTGACTTTTTGGTAGAAAGACCATATACAAAATTGATCTTTGAGTGTTCTTATTCTCCAAAGTATTTAGAGGATGCGCAAAAAGGATTAAAGATGATGCGTGAAGCAGTTGTTAATGCAGATTATTCGCTTTCGGATTTCCCGGACGAAGAATTGCTTAAGAATATGCCACTTGCAAATCATATTGGATGGTCAATAGATAGCCCAGTAGAGTTATTGGGTACAAAACATACACATAATCCAAATCAAACATTGGAGATTTCAAATGGACGTTCTACTCCTGGATTTAAGAATTCTCCAATATATGAAGGAAGATGGGGAATAACTGCATCATTAAATGCGGTTATTACAGATACTTTGTCAATACACATTGTTATATACGGAGAGAATGATGATTAATTGGCATAGAGTAGAGTTACATACACATACGATTGCTTCAGATGGTATTATGGAGCCTCAAGAGCTTGTAGAACGCTCAAAATATAGAGGATATGATGCAATTGTTGTAACCGACCACAATACAACTTCTTCTTGTCAACAAGCCATAAATGCTGGAAAGAAAGAAGGCTTATTAGTGGTTCCTGGAATTGAATGGACAACATTTTGGGGACATATTGTAGTTAGTGGTGGAACAAGCAATGTGGATTGGCGACAAGTGAACCTTGATAATATCGACGCAAAGATTAAGGAAGCTAAAAAGGGTGGCGATTTGGTAACTATTGCACATCCAAAGAGATTGGGAACGCCATTCTGTTCAGAATGTAGATTCTTGTATAAGATTAACGAGTGGGAAAATATTGATGCATATGAGGTATGGTCTCACTATAATCCACATACATCAATCGAATCTCAAAAAGCTAAAAAAGAATGGTCAGATCTTGTTAATCAAGGGTATAAGATTGCTCCAGTTTATGGATATGATTGGCATAATCCAGATGATGGCGGCCCAGCATATGCATATACATATGTAGGTGTAGAAGGCGAATTGACGAAAGAAACGCTATTTAATGCAATTAAGCATAGCCACACTTATATTACTATGGGTGTTATGCTTGATGTGTATTTTAAAGTTGGCACACAAATGCATATAGTAGGAGATGTTGTTAAAGGCAATGAAGCAACACTTTATATGGAAGGATCAATTTGTGAAGACTACGCAAGATTGTTTGATGTCGAAATAAAGGGAATAAGAATCTTCAAAGATGGAAAACTATTCTTAGCAAAGAAGTGGGAAGGCAAGGAACTTGAAATACCACTAGAGTTGAATTGTAAGAATATAAGACTTGAAGTATATGGAAAAGTAGATAATGAGGATGCGGATTTAGCAATCTTAGCTCCTCTATATATAGAGTAATAAAAGAAGGTGTTAGATTATGATAACTGCGCACGGAGGCTCATTTAATTCGGGTAGAAATTCAAATAAGTATTTGCATCATACCGATATTTTTGAAGCAGACGCAATAGAAGTAGATATTTATAAATGGTTTGGGGTCATTTATATTAGCCATTGGCCAGCACCATTTACATTCTACAAAAAGATTCGTTTAAGAGAAGTATTTAAACTTGTTAAAGAAAAGGGAATGAAAGTTAATTGCGACTTAAAGACTCGTGGAATTATTGGCGATGTTATTAAACTTGCAAAATCTATGGGTGTTGAGAATCAATTAATCTTTACAGGATGCGTTTCTGAACACGATAAAATCGATTGCGGTGAAGCATGGTTCAATAAAATTGAAGGAATTAAATATAAGGCAAAGAACGTTAAGAAAATTAAAGAAAGAATAGATAGTTATAATAATCCACACTTTAGAGGAATCAACCTAAATTATCACAGAGTAGGAGCAAAGTTTATCGAGGCTGCAAAAGCAGTAGATTTAAAACTTTCAGTATTTACCGTTGATGATATAGAAGCATTGCTTCGTTTGGTTCCAGTTATAGATGGCAATATAACAACAAACTTACCACTTGTTGCAAGATCAATTCTAAACAAGTTTGGTAAGCAAGAATAAAGGGGTATATATGGTAAAGACAGCAGTAATCGGAGTCGGAAGAATGGGTTCAAAGCACGCAATCAATTTAGCTAAGCGTGTTAAGAATTCTAACTTAGTTGCTATTTGTGATGTAGATAGACAAAAAGCAAACTTGATGGCGAAGAAACTAAAAGTTAAAGCGTATTATGATGTTGACGAAATGCTAGAAAAGGAACAACTTGATGGCGTAGTAATCGCAACACCACATTATTCGCATGTAGGCATTGCTTTAAAGTGTATTGAAAAGAAAATCAATGTTTTATGCGAAAAGCCAATATCTGTTACAACACTTGAAGCTAAAAAGCTTTTAGATGTAGCAAAAGATAGTGGACTTATTTGTTCAATGATGTACAACCAAAGAACAAATAGAATGTATCAAAAAGCAAAGAAGTTAATTGAAAGTGGTGCTATTGGAAATATTCAAAGAATTAACTTCACAATCACTGATTGGTATAGATCTCAATTCTATTACAATATGGGCGGTTGGAGAGCAAGCTGGTCTGGAGAAGGCGGTGGAACATTGATTAACCAATGTGTACATCAATTGGATTTATTGCAATGGCTATGTGGTATGCCAACATTGATTAAATCATATAATCAAACAAAAGGTAGACGTATCACTACAGAAAATGATGTTACATCAATTATGAGATTTGATGGCTTTGATTGTGTATTTACAGCATCAACGCATGAAATCCCAGGCATTAATAGATTAGAAATTGCAGGAGATAAAGGCGTTATCACAGTTTATTCAAAGACAATGAAATATAGAATAAACAAGATGAGTGAAAAAGAAGTTAATCAAAGAGCTAAGAGAGATTACGGCAACAAGAGAGATAAGGTTGGTAAAACATTCTATGAT
Source organism: uncultured Clostridia bacterium (assembly GCA_946545105.1). The sequence goes on along the minus strand of CAMNMY010000034.1, from coordinate 310 downwards.
TGGTATGGATGTAAAAATACTATAAGAGATATCATTCGCGGCCAACAATGTAATATTTTGGACAACTTTGTAAATGCAGTGGAAAACAAGGATGCATCATTATTGATTGCGCCAATTGAGGATGGATTAAATGCATTAACAATTATTAATGCACTAAATATGTCTTCTTGGACAGGAGAGGAAGTTAAGATTCCTTTTGATGACAAGGAATATGACAAATTATTAAAAGAAAAAATTAACGAAGAAAAACAAGACAAGTAATTGGAGGATTTATGGTTAAGATTTCAGGATTTTATGATGAAGCAAGTTC
>CAMNMY010000033.1 GCA_946545105.1 uncultured Clostridia bacterium | reverse complement strand
TAGAGCATGCTTTAAGACATGCAAGAGTTGTTAATGCTGCATACAAATCAAAAGGCCATAGCGCTGTTATTGGTTGGTGTATGAGCGATTATAACACTCATAAGGATTTTGGTTCAGGAGATAAGATTTGTTACCACGGCGTAACAGATATGTTTAGAATAGATAAGCTTGCTGCTTACACATATAGAATTCAACAAGATAAAGAACCAATTCTAGAATTGTCTTCAAATATGGAAATTGGCGATGTTGCTGGAAGTAATTTAGGAAAAGTAATAATATTCACGAACTGTGAAGAAATAAAGATGTACAAAAATGGAGTTTTAATAAACACATTTGATGTTAAGAAAGAAGCCGCAAAATCTGAATTTAAATATTTGCCTCATCCACTAATTTCATTAGATGATGTTGTAGGTAACCAAGTCGAAAACGATAAAGAGTTTAATTTCAGCAAAAAAGATGCAGCTCGAGTAAAGAAAGCATTATTAGACACAAGAAAGTATGGTGCCGTTGGTGCTGGAGCTAGAAACTTCTTTACATTCTTGAAGATGCTATTTGCATATAAGATATCTGTAAACAAGATGACTGAATTGTATAGAAAATTTGTTACCGCTTGGGGAGATAAACAAATTTCATATAAATTTGAAGGATACATAAATGGTAAAAAAGTAGCCGAAACAGAAAAGGGTGCTATGAACAGCAAGTCATTATTTGTAAAGGCAGATAAGAATTATTTAATTGAAGATGAAACATATGATGTGGTTAGAATCGAATTGAAGGCAGTATCTCAATATGGTAATGTTCTACATTACGATTCATCTGTAATAAATGTAGAAACTAATGGCATCGTAGATGTTATTGGACCAAAACAAATTGCTCTACTAGGCGGACAAAGGGCAGTATGGGTAAAAACAAAAGGTTTATCTGGCAAGGCAGTTGTTAGATTTACAAGTGATGATATAGAAACAAAAGAAATCGAAATAGATGTAAAAAAGAAGTAGGGGTAAATTATGGAAAAGTATGTAATCGCATTAGATCAAGGAACAACGTCATCAAGAGCTATTATTTTTAATAAGGCTAAAGAGATTGTTAAAGTATCTCAAAAAGAATTCACTCAAATCTATCCAAAGGCTGGATGGGTAGAGCACGATCCTGAAGAGATATGGCAAACACAAAAGGAAGTTATGCTTGATGTATTAAAACAAGCAAACATCTCTATTGAGCAAGTAGCTGCTATTGGTATTACAAACCAAAGAGAAACAACAATTGTTTGGGATAAAAATACTGGTAAGCCAGTATACAATGCAATTGTATGGCAATGTAGAAGAACTGCTGAATATTGCCAAGGGCTAATATCTAAAGGCTACTCAAATCTTGTTTATGATAAAACAGGATTGCCAATCGACGCATATTTTTCTGGAACTAAAATCAAATGGATTTTAGATAATGTAGAAGGCGCAAGAGAAAGAGCCGAAAAAGGTGATTTGCTATTTGGGACAATTGATACTTGGTTAATGTGGAAATTATCAAATGGCAAGATTCACGCAACAGATTATACAAATGCTTCACGTACAATGTTATATAACATCCACGATTTAAAGTGGGATGAAGAATTAATAAAAATAATAGATATCCCTACATCTATGTTGCCTAAAGTATGCCCATCAAGTTATAGATTTGGATACACAGATAAAGAAGAATTCGGGGCAGAAGTGCCAATTTCTGGTGTAGCAGGCGATCAACAAGCCGCTTTGTTTGGACATTTATGTGTAAAACGTGGTATGGTAAAGAATACTTACGGCACAGGATGCTTTACATTGATGAATACAGGAAAAGAAGCTGTAGCATCAAAGAGAGGTTTAATCACAACACTTGCAGCATCAGAAGAGGATGGCAAGCCACAATATGCTATTGAAGGTAGCGTATTCATGGGTGGAGCTGTTTTACAATGGCTAAGAGATGAAATGAAGATGATTTCATCAGCAAGAGAAGCAGATGAAATTGCAGAGCAAACACCAGATTCAAATGGTGTATATCTAGTCCCAGCATTCGTTGGATTAGGTGCTCCACATTGGGACCCATATGCAAGAGGTACCGTAGTTGGCTTGACAAGAGGTGCTAAAAGAGAGCATTTTGTTAGAGCAGCAATTGAAGCAATCGCTTATCAAGTATTTGATGTAGTACATGCTATGGAAAGCGATATGAATACAAAACTATTGAATTTATCTGTTGATGGCGGTGCATCAAGATCAGATGTAATGATGCAATTTGAAGCGGATATTTTAAATACAAAAGTAATTAGGCCAAAAATAGTTGAAACAACAGGCATGGGTGCTGCATACTTAGCGGGGCTAAAAGAAGGATTCTGGAAAGATTATAAAGAACTAGAATCTGATGATACAGCAAAAGTATTTGAACCAAAGATGGATAAAAAGAGACGAGAGGAGTTATTGCTAGGCTGGGAAGTAGCTATAGCGCACGCAAGACATAGATAATGCAAAAGCAAATAACAACAAAAGAAAGAAATACCTATATTTTCGCGGCAGCTGGACAAGGTGCAATTTATGCCATGATTTCATCATGGTTGTTAAGATACTTTACCGATGTTTTGGCATTAGAGCTTTCTTTCGTTATGGCATTAATGTGGTTTGCAAAGATTTTAAATGCATTTGCAGATCCAGTTGTAGGCTTTATTGTAGATAGAACACATTCTAGAAAAGGTAAAATGCGTCCATATCTAAAATATGCGCCTTTTATTATTTCAATATTATCAATTCTATTATTCGTTAATTGGCATATTACATCTCAAGCGTGGAGATGCATATATGTAGGTATTACATATGTTGCTTGGGGTATTGCTTATTCAGTAGCAGATGTTCCTCTATGGGGATTGCCTTGTGCAATGACACAAGATGGAGAAGAGCGCGACAAGTTATTTTCTCTTGCAAAATTCTTAAATAGTTTGGGCGGCGCCTTACCAACAGTTGTAGTTTCTCTACTAATGTCAGATAAGATCTTAGGTTTAGAGAGTGGTATTTTCTATAGCGCTTTAGGTATTGTTGTAATATCTTGCATTCCATTTGGGATGGTATATCCAAATATACATGAAAAGCATTATGCAAATGAAAGAACTCAAAACGTACCAATAAAAACGCAAATGAAACTTATATTGACCAATAAAATCTTAATATTGGTAATTCTTTGTGGAATTATTGGTTTTGGTAGATATTTAGTTCAAGCGGCCTATACTTACGCAGCAGAGTATGTATTCTTCTCAGGTTCTCCAGAAGTAGAAGAATTCAAGCAAGTTATTGGTTTTGCAATAATCGGTATTGGAATGTTGCCAACGATGTTGTTGACGCCAATGCTTATAAAAAAATATTCATATAAATGGATTATGATTTATTCCGGCATTTTTGCTGCCGGTGTAATGACAGCATTCTATTTTGTTGAAATAGTAACTAATTATAATTTCTATTGGGCAATTCTATTCTTATTCTTAAGCGGTTTGCCATTAGGTATTATAAACATTGTCGTTACAAGTATTGTGGGAGAATGTGTAGACTATCTTGAATGGAAAGAAAATATTAGACTAGAGGGAATGACTGCTTCAATGTCTACATTTATGGCAAAGATAGGAAATGCTTTGGCAGCCGGAATAATACCGCTTGTATTATTAGTTTGTGGTTATGTTGAAAACCAAGTTCAAACTACACATACGAAGAATGCCATTTTGATGTTAATATCTTTAATCCCAGCAGGAAGTTTATTATTATCTATAGTTCCAATGTTGTTCTATGATTTTGTTGGCAAAAAGAGAGAAACAGCTTTAACTGAGCTTGCACAAAGAAGAGGTGTAAGCGTTGATGAATTAGAGCAAAAAGAAGAATCGCCAGTTGCTCAAGTTGTTGGCGCTGTAGAAGAAAGCGTTAAACTAAATTCAGAGCCTGACGAAAACGATTAAGATATAAGTTGTGTAAGAATTTTTTCTAATTGTTGAAATAATAATTCTCTATTTCTAGGGTCTTTAATATCTTCCATATTGTCGCAAATACATTCAACCAATCCACTTATAACAAAACTGACAAAGTATTCAAAGGCTTTAGTATTCTTAAATCTGTACATATTATCGTTTAAGATTTTATCTTCAAGAATCTTTTTTAATCTACGTCTAAAATTTGAATGATAACCAGTAGTTAATAATACTGCGAAATAATCTTTGTACATTTCTATTTCTTCAAATATAGCGACAAGAAGTTCTCTATTTGTAGTGCTTGTGGAAGATAAATCAAAGTTATCAAGGATGTTTGTTAGCGTTACGGCAACATCGTTATACAATTGTTCAACTATATCTTTGGGTTCAGTATAGTGTAAATAAAATGTGCTGCGAGAAACATTTGCTTCATTGCAGATTTCCTTCACAGTTAAATCTTCCATTCTTTGTGTTTGAAGTAGTCTAAGCGTTGCTTGTAATATTTGATCTTCTGTTTTTCTAATTCTTCTGTCCATTTTTCGCTACATTTCCTTAAAAAGTGTCCATTAATATACATAATTATAAAATTTGTAGCGAAAAAATGCAATAAAAATGCTTTATTAGTATGTATAATGACTATGTAATAAATTTTGAGTAAACGAGGAACTAAATATGGCTATATATATCTATACAGATACAACTGCTGATTTTGATGAAGAATTAGCAAAACAATTTAAAGATTTTGAGATTTTACCATTATCTTATTCATTAGATGATGATCATTTCGACAACATTGAAAATAAGCTTCCAATTGAAGAATTCTACAAGAGAGTAGAAGCTGGCGCAAAAACAGCTACATCTATGTCTCCAACATACTATGTAGAAGAAAGATTGACAGAAGCTCTAGAAGCTGGAAAAGACGTATTTGTTGATTGCGTATCTTCAAAGATTAGTGGACAATACGAAGGCGTAGCAAGCGTTGTAAAGAGATTAAAAGAAAAATATCCAAACAGAAACATTGAAGCTTTTGATACAGCATTAGCATCAGGTGGTGAAGCAAAGCATTGCTATATGTTATTAAAAAAGAGAGATGAAGGTGCATCTTTTGAAGAATTAGTTGCTTATGCAAAAGATATCAAGAATAAGATTTCTTCATACTTTACATGCTCAGACCTAAAGCACTTAGCAAGATTAGGACGTTGCTCAACAGCTGCTGCTTTCATTGGAACAGTATTAAAGTTGATGCCTGTTCTATATGTTAACCCAATTGGACAATTAATCGTAATTAAGAAAGTAATTTCAAGAAAGAAAGCAATTAAGGCTTTGTTTGATAAGATGGATGAAAAGTTAGCAAAGCTAAATAAAGATGACGTAGTATTTATTACTCATGCAAACTGCATTGATGATGCAAACTTCTTAGCAGGTTTAATCAAAGATAAATATGGTTTAGAGTCAAATGTTTCATTTATTGGACCAGTTGTTGGTGGACACACATCTTCTGGATGCTTGGCATTATTCTTCTCAACAGATGATAGAAGAGATGATGAAGATCCAGTAAAATTCAATTTAGATTAATATTAAAACTGCAAAAAAAATAGCTCGGCAAATCGCCGAGCATTTTTTGTTTTGTGTTATTAGCAATTTAACAAACAGAAGATATCCTTCTTTAGAATCATAAAGACAATATCTAAAATCCAAATGATGTTCCAGCCTAATAGAAGACGTAGAATAGCAGCTAAGATGCAGCCATCTTGGATTCTCTTGATGATACCACAAACGAAGTCTGTGATAGGAATGATTGTTAAAATTAAGCTAACAATGTAACTTAAACCAAAGTAAGCCTTTTGTTTTTTTGCCATAGAAAGTACCTCCAATTCTTTTTTCTACTAAAAAAAGTTTATCACAATATTTAGGTTAATTAAAGATAGAACTTAAAAAAGGCATTAAAAATATTAAAATTGTTAAAAAATAAACATTCATTTCATTGACTGGTATAAAAACAAGTGAATATAATCAATAATGTTAGCAACCTAACAAAGTTGAGGGTATTTATATGTTACAGTTAAAAAACATAATTAAAGACTATGGCGACAAAGAGAATGTCGTACACGCATTAAGAAGAGTTAGTTTAAACTTTAGACAAAGCGAATTTGTTTCTATTTTAGGCCAATCTGGCTGTGGAAAAACTACAATGCTAAATATTGTAGGTGGATTAGATAGATACACAGATGGCGATTTGCTAATTGATGGCGTTTCAACAAAGAAGTTCCAAGATGTAGACTGGGATGCATATAGAAATGTGCAAATTGGTTTTATTTTCCAAAGTTACAACTTAATTAACCATATTGATATCTTATCTAACGTTGAGATGTCATTAACTCTATCTGGTATTTCTGCAAAAGAAAGAAAGGAAAGAGCTTTGGCTGCATTAGAAGCAGTTGGTTTAAAGGATCAAGTAAAGAAGAGACCTAACCAATTATCTGGTGGTCAAATGCAAAGAGTTTCTATTGCTAGAGCTTTAATTAATAATCCAAACATTATCTTGGCAGATGAACCAACAGGTGCTTTGGATTCAGCAACTTCTGTTCAAATTATGGAAATCTTAAAGGATATTGCAAAAGATAGATTGGTTATTATGGTTACTCATAACCCAGAGCTTGCTGAACAATATTCGACAAGAATTGTAAGACTATCTGATGGTGAAGTTGTGTCAGATTCAAACCCATATATTGTGGAAGAAGAAGCTGAAAAAGTGGAAACATCTAGCGAAAATGCTAAAAATAGCGAGCAATTATCTAAAAAAGACCAAAGAAAGTTAAATAGAGAAAAGAAGAAGAAATTAGCAAAAACTTCTATGAGTTTCTTAACTGCATTGAAGCTTTCTTTCACAAACTTAATGACAAAAAAGGGAAGAACTATTCTAACAGCCATTGCAGGTTCTATTGGTATTATAGGACTATCGTTAGTATTAGCTATTTCAAATGGTTTTTCAACATATGTTAAAAATCTAGAGCAAGATATGCTTGCAGGATATCCAATAACTATTGAGAAAAATAGTATAGACTACGCATCAGCAATGGATATGTTCTCTCAAGGTTCTTCAAATACATCACAAGACGACACAAAAGGACAATATCCGACAGATGGGAAAATTAGACCAGATAATACAATGGATAAATTAATGGACATGATGAGCATTATGACAACAAACTCATTGAGCTCAGATTATATGGCGCACTTGAATAAGTTGAATCCAGATTTATATGGAAGCATTTTCTATAAATACAATATGCAATTGAATATTATTGGTAAGCCAAATGTTAAATTCTATAAGCAAAATAAAGCGGTAGTAGAAATTGCATCTACACAATATGCCCAAATGGTTTATAGTGGAGACGATTCAGAATACCAAAATATCACAGGTATGACATCATTACTTTCTTTCAATGAAATTACAGGTGGCAAAGAGTTTATAGAATCTCAATATGATTGTCTATATGGTTCATTCCCACAAAACAAGAATGAATTAATTCTTATCACAACAGAATCAAACAAAATTGGCGACTTCACGTTGGCAGCTATCGGTTTAGATGTTCAAAAGGGCGCTTCATATACATTTGAAGAAGTTATTAATAAAGCAAACGAAAACCCACTAAAGGCTTATGCAAATAATGATTACTACTACGATGCATCAACATCTGAAAGAACATTGTATAAAGCAAGAAAAGCGGAGACTTTATATAACTCAAGCGAAACA
>CAMNMY010000032.1 GCA_946545105.1 uncultured Clostridia bacterium | reverse complement strand
TGTTTTGGAACTTGTTAATAACTTCAGAAACAGCAAGAAGATTGAAAGAATAATAGATAATCTAAGCAGGCTAAATATTGAACAGTTTGGAACTCATAGTTTTGTACTTAGAGGAAAGAGTATAGATGAAGATATGCTTGCAAAGACTGTATATGTTAACGATGGCAATTTTATTCAGTTATTAAATGGTAAAGCATATGCAGATGTAACAATTGTTGTTAACTCACAACAAAGAAAGCAAGAATTAAGAAAGCTTCTTCCAAAGCAAGAAATACTAACCGTATCTGAGATAAAGGGACTTGAAAGAAACTTTATTATCCTATTAGATGTGCTATCAGATAATTCTCAAAAGTGGGATGTGCTTTCAAGAACAATTATCAAAAAGAAAAAAGCAGAAGAGAATTCTGTTTATAGATATTATTTCAATCTATTCTATGTAGGATTAACAAGAGCCAAACAAAATATTTTTGTAGTAGAAAGAAAAGATATTCAATTGTTTGAAGAATTCTTTAAAGAGAATTTTGAGAATAAGACGCAAAAAGACGCGTTTAATATTTTGGATTCAATTGCAAGTAAAGTTGATTTGGATAGAGAAGAAATCTTACAAAGAATTGACGAGTTTATAAAGCATGAACAATATGATAACGCTAGATTCCTAACTCAAAAACTAGATAGTGAAGATGAAAGATTACAATTATCTAAGATTGATATATTCGAAAAGTATATTCAAAAAGGTCAACATAGAGAAGGTGGAATTGAGCTTTGGAAAGCAGGTCTTTTAGAAGAAGCGAAGTATCAATTTAGATTATCTAATGATGATAAACTAATTGACTTGATTGATGCCTGTGAAAACAATGGTTCAAATCTTGAATACGATATAGTAGAGTTTTATCCGGAAGTATTGGATAACGATGTAGCAAAAGAATTGATATTGAATACATTGAAAGACGATATAAATACATTTAACAATAATCAACAAGAGATTCTAAATAGCATAAAAAAGAGGAGAAAGCACAATGGAAAATAAGGAAGTACAATCTTTAATTGACGCATTCAAAGGGTATAGAGATTTATTAAGTCCTATACAAGCATCATTGCATGAGCTAGCAATGACATATAGCACTATGGAGGAAGATTTAGGCAAGTTGGCAGAAACCTTTAATGGTGATGCAAAGACAAAATTAAATCAGATCTATGATAACTTGGCTGTACAAAGCAAGAAATCTAATGATTTATCTATGGCTATAGATTCATTTTTAAAAACGAGCTCAAAATACACGAATGATGTGTCAAAGATTCTAACTTCATTTGCAGAGTTCGAACAAGATATAAAGACTTTAAATGAGATTGAGAATAAAGCCAACGAACAAATGAAGAAGTTAGATACACTTATCGAAGAAAAGAAGATCAACTACAATGTTAAGGACTTAGAAAGATCGTTGGATATATATAACAACAATGTTCAAAAGGTTAGTGATTTCATTAATAAGGATGTTGCTCAAGCCCTTAATGAAAGTGGAAGAAAGATTGATGCTATTAAAAAAGAAAGTGATGATTTAACAAAGAAGATTGCTACTCAAAATGAATCTGTTGAAAAGTTGTGCGAGACATTCAAATCTACAAATACGCTATTAAAGAATATGGTTGAAAAGGAAGATGTAAACGAAGAATATATCTTTGCGATATTAGATAAATGGGCAAATGAAAGAGGAGTAAAGATTAAGAAATAATGCAAGACGAATTGCTATGGGACTTATTCATCTCAATTAAAAAAGATGACATAAAAGCTTTTGATAAGCATATGGCTGAGCCACATGCTAAAGAGATTGCTTTTGGAAGATTCCCATTGCTTTCTTTGTGTTATTTATATGATGCAAACAAGATTATATCTAAATACGAAAATGAACTAATAAAGATAAATAACTACATACGTTTTGAAGAAAATGACGAGATGTATTCAAAATTTAAGGCCATCTCTCATAGGGTTTTGAGATTATATGTAGGCGAAAATAAGATGGTATCTCCACTCGAAATGCTTTGTATTTTAGGAAGAGCATCAAGGTTGGAAAAGATATATAATGCTGCGCCAAAGAGTGCTTTAATCATTGAGAATATTAAGATGATTGAGCAAATTAAAACAAGTAGAGCTGTAGATGTAGGCGAAACAAGAATTGTTATGCCAAGACAGCCTATGAATAAGAAAACAAAGCGTGCATTAATGATAGCTTGTGCAGCATCCATATTAATGATATTTATTTGTGTAGGTGTAATCTTTGGCGTTTCTAATTTTGGTATAGGAACAGATTCAAAGCCTTATGTTGTTTACAATGCTCAACAATTACAAAAGGCTATACAAACAAATGCAAATGTTGTACTTGGTTCAAATATAGACATTAATGCTATCTCTTTAGACGAATTTTCTGGGAGCCTAAATGGTAATGGATATACTTTGACATTGTTAAACCAACAAGAACCTATATGTAAAGATTTAACGGGTGTTATAAAGAATATTTCAATTAAAGCAAATCTTAATATCTCGGTAGATCAAGATTTTGCTTTGTTGACAAAAAATAATAAAGGCACAATAAGCGATGTTGAAGTACAAGTTTTAGGTGAAATTACATATATAGGGACAGCAACGACAACCTCTACATATATAAGCGCTGTATCAAAAGAAAACGAAGGAAGCATAGTAAACACTAAAGTTAATTTAGATTTAATTGTAAATGGAAACAAAACAAGCGAAATCTTGTTTGGCGGATTAACAGGTAACAATAACGGAGATATAAATAACGTAGAAGTATCTGGGAAATTAGTTTTGAATCATGTTAATGGTGCCTCAATTGCTTGCGAAAACCAAAAGAGTATTACAAATGCAAAGTCAGCTTTAGATATAACTCAAACAAGTGATGTTAACAATGTAAATTTGATTATAGGCGGAATAGCAAATGTAAATGCTGCAGATATTTCTAATTGTGAATATAGCGGTAATATTCTAATTGAAAATAAAAACGAATTAGGCGTATATGTGTTTGCCGCAGGAATAAATGTTCTTAATTACGCAAACATAGATAAGTGCAAATTTTCGGGAACAATAAAAGTAGATACAACATATTCAGGAAATAGAATTGGTGGTATAGTTACTGAAATGGCAATTTTGCAAAATGAACTTCCAAGAATAACTAATTGTGGAGTGAGCGGTGATATTGATATCAATTATGAAAACACAAATTCATTTACATATGCTGGTGGAATATTGGGCTATACGCAATCATCATGTAATGTAGATAATTGTTTCTTTATTGGCACAATAAAATTGCCTAAAGAAGGACAATTGATGTTGGTCGGCGGTTTGGTTGGATTGTGGAATGGATATAATACAATTCAAAATAATGCATATTATGTTGGCGAAAACAATTTGCATGGAATTTATTATTTAAGATCTTATTTCATTGGGTATGAAGCTTTAGATAATGTTGAAGGATTGTTTATGGGATATAGTAGCATAGATGATATTAAAGCATTGGAGATTTATTGGGAATGAATATAGATAGCAAGATTGATTTAATATTCTATATAGTGGTATTTGCGCTAGGCGTTATAAACGCATTGGCTATAATCGCTTTTGTTGTTTTGATAGCTTTAATATACTCTGGCGTTATTTTGGCATCTACAAAAATAGTAATAGCTGCCATTGTTGTAGCAGCTATCAATTTTGTTTCTATTTGTTTGATTCCTTTGTATCTAAAATTTAGAAAAGGTTAGCAAGTCAAAAGAGCAACGATACAATTCTTTACTGTTTGTCTCATTGCTTCGTAGTCGATATAATCGTGTTTATCATATAATGATTCATGCGCATAAGATTGTACAAGGTTCATAATAATATGAACTTTTTCTGTAATACTAGGGCCATTAAAACCAATTTCTTTTAATTTTGCAGCGCTTGTTTTTGTTATACGATCTTCAAGAGCCATAAATTCTTCGTTGATATCTTCTTGTGTATCTGCAAGAGAGTGTAAAATGTTATGAAGATTAGCATTTTTTGTATGCAATGAAACAACCAAATTTATAGTATCATCAGCTAATTTATTAATATCAAGAGCTGGTGAAAAACTGTTGATAAATTCATCAAGCGGTTTTGTAACATCTTCAATATAAATTTTAATGACATAAAATAAGATGTCTTTTTTGTCTTTAAAATAACTATAAACAATGCCAGTAGAAACATTTGCTTTTTTTGCAATGTCTGCAGTGTTTGTATTGTAATAGCCTACCTCAGAAAAAACATCATATGCAGCTTTTATAATAGCTTCTTTTTTCTTAACGGCTCTATCTTGTTGTGGTTCTCTAATATTCTTATCCATACGATTATTTTATAACAATAAAAAATCAAAGGCAAGATATAAAAATATTTAGTGAAATTGAAATAAGTTTCATATTTTGCTTGACTCTAAAACAAGTGTGCGATATAATGCTGTTGAAAAATATGAAATTCATTTCACATTTGAGTAAGGAGAAGAGAGATGCCAATAGTTATTGCTCCACATAATAAGGAGCTAAAAATTGTAAGAATCGCAGCAGATGAAAGTACAAAAAAGCATTTGGAGAATTTGGGGATAACCCTAAATGGTGAAATAGTTGTTTTAAGTTCATCTGGCGGCACAGTAGTATGCAAAGTAAAAGACGGACGAATTGCGTTAGATAGCAACCTATCTACGCACATTTTTGTTGCTTAGGGAAAAAATTTATAAGGAGTCATATATATTATGGAAAAAACATTGGACAATTTTTCTATAGGCGAAACTGGAATCGTTAAGAAAGTCCAAGGTGAGGGCCCAATCAAGAGAAGACTTTTTGATATGGGAATTACTCCAGGAGCAGAAGTATTTATGAGAAAGAAAGCTCCACTTGGTGATCCTATCGAAATTACAGTTAGAAATTACGAACTAACACTTCGTAAAACAGAAGCAGCTTGCGTAACAGTGGAGGTGAAGTCATGATGAAAAGATTTGCATTAGCAGGAAACCCAAACTGTGGTAAGACAACTCTATTTAACTCGTTGACTGGTTCAACAGCTCATGTTGGTAACTGGCCAGGTGTTACAGTAGACAAGAGAGACGGTGTGTATAAGAAAGGAAAGGAGTCAGTAGCTATTATTGACCTTCCAGGTATTTATTCTTTATCACCATATACACCAGAAGAAGTAATCGCAAGAAACTATATCTTGGATGAAAAGCCAGATTGCGTTATTAACATTGTTGACGCAACAAACTTAGAAAGAAACTTATATTTAACAACTCAAATTATGGAAATGGATGTTCCGGTTGTTGTTGCATTAAATATGATGGATGCTGTAGATAAAGCAGGAGATAAAATCGATACTCAAATGCTTCAAGCTCAATTAGGCGTTCCAGTAGTTAAGATTTCTGCCTTAAAGGGAAGCGGTCTTAAGGAATTAATGGATGTAGCTATTGCTGAAAGCAAGAAGGTTCGTGAAGGAAAGAGTGTATTAGATGGCTCTCCTTTAGCTCATTTAATAGGGGATGTTAAGATTGCTCTTAAGGGTCAAAACGTAGCTAACCCTCTATTCCATGCAATTAAATTGGTTGAGGAAGATTCTATTGAAACAGAAATGCACAAAGAAACTCTACCAATGGTAAAGGAATTCAAAGAAACATTTAACGATGAAGTATTTGGAGATGATTTTGAAGCATTAGTTGCAGATGCAAGATATAAATATATATCTAAGAACTTTGCTCCAGCTCTATCTAAGAAGTCAAAAGATAAATTAAAAATGTCTCCATCAGATAAGGCAGATAAAGTCTTAACTCATAAGTGGTGGGGTATTCCAATATTTTTATTAATATTATTTGGTATCTTCCACTTAACATTTGGTGAAGATTTATTATATTTAGGAAAAATTTTCTCACTTCCATCTCTTGAAGATTTAGGTCTTTTAAATGAAGATGGCGAACCAATGAACTTTGGTGTTAGAATCCTTGCTACATTCTATGATGGAGCAGTTATGTCACCGGGTGTGTGGATAAATAATGTTTGGAACGATTTAATCGTTGGCGAATTCTTCGGATGGCTAGGCGGTCTAGTTGAAGAAAGCAATATGGCTCCATGGGCAATCGGCTTAATTAACAATGGTATCTTTGATGGTATTTCAGCAGTTCTATCATTCTTGCCACCAATCTTAGTATTGTTCCTATTCTTCTCAATTTTGGAAGATTCTGGATATATGGCACGTATTGCATTCATCTTAGATAGAATGTTCAGAAGATTTGGTTTATCTGGTCGTGCATTCATGCCAATGATTATGGGCTTTGGATGTTCAGTTCCAGCTATGATCAACACAAGAACATTAGCAGATGAAAAAGAAAGAACAGCGACAATCAGAGTTATTCCATTCTTCTCTTGTGGTGCAAAATTACCAATCTTAACAGCCGTTGCTGGTGCTATCGTAGCATACTTTGGAATCGGTAATGCAGATGCTATCACATTTGGAATGTATATCTTAGGTATCGTAACTGCTATCGTAGCTGTATTATTTATGAGAAATACAACTCTAAAGGGTGAAACACCTCCATTTATTATGGAATTGCCAGCATATCACGTTCCACAATTTAAGAACTTGATGGCTCACCTTTGGGATAAGACAAAGCACTTCGTGAAGAAGGCATTTACAATCATCCTTGCTTCAACAATTGTAATCTGGGCTTTAACACACTTCAGCTTCAGTTGGCAATTCTTGGAAGATGAAGCAATCAACGAAAGTATCTTAGCTGGTATTTCTCAATTAGTACAACCTATCTTTACACCACTTGGATTTGGTTCTCAATTAGGACAATTCGGTTGGGTATTCGTAGTAGCAGCTGTAGCTGGTCTTATCGCAAAAGAAAATGTTATCGCTACATTTGCAACTCTAGCTGCATGTTTGATGGCAGTAGTTGGCGCAGACTTTGGCGATTTAGCAATAGATGCAGAAGATGGAATCGACGCAGTTCAAGCAATGATTCAAGCAACAGGAATTACAGTTCCAGCATTAATAGCATTCATTGCATTTAACATGACAACAATCCCATGCTTTGCAGCAGTAGCTACAGCAAAAGCTGAATTACCAAGCAAGAAGTCATACACAGGTACATTGATTTTCTGGTTAGCATCTTCATATATCGTATCAGCAATCATTTATACAATCGGTTCTTGGTGGTGGACACTATTCATCTGGGCCGTTGTTATAGCAGGCATCGTAGCTTTGATTATTTGGAGAAATAAAAAAGCGCAAAAGGTGAAATAATGGGAATTTGGGAAATTTTATTAATAGTTGCATGTGCATTAATTGTAATCTCAGTGGGCGGAACTTGGGTCTACAAAAAGATTAAAGGAAAACCTACTTGCGATTGTGGTGGTGATTGTTCTCACTGTGCATATTGCAAATATGAACAAAAAAAGGACAAATAACAAACCATCTCTTTACTCGAAGGACGGTCGAATACAAATTCGGCCGTTCTTTTTATTTACGCATTTTATATATTATAATTAATTATTGTGGTATAATATTTGTTGGCAATTACATTTTAAGGAGTTTGTAAAATGGAAAATAAACCAAAAGTTCTACTTACTTATATCGAGTCAGGTATGGGCCATATTACATCTATGCAATCCATTAAAGCCGGACTACAAAAGTATTCAGATATTCTTGATATCAAAGAAGATTTTATAATGCGTCATAGCGTTTCAGCTAAAATATATGAAAAATTTATAACAAGGGAGTGTGCAAGATGCGTAAAAACCCCATTGTTCGGGTCTTTTATGTTCTGGTTCTTTGACGTAATAGGCGGTATTGAATCTTTAGCAGCACTACATCACTCAATATTCTATGTAGCATATCATGCTATCATGAAGCATTTTGAAGAAGAAAAACCAGCAGT
>CAMNMY010000031.1 GCA_946545105.1 uncultured Clostridia bacterium | reverse complement strand
TCAACTAGGTTGTTATATCTACCACCGCCGCAAACAGTTCCTTGTGCACCAATTGATGTTGATACGAATTCAAATACTGTTCTTGTGTAGTAATCCAAACCTCTTACGATATGTGGGTTTACTTTATAGTTAATATTTAGCTTATCTAACTCCTTTAGAACGTTTTCGTGATGTAATTTACAATCATCACATAGATAGTCCAAAATTAC
Organism: uncultured Clostridia bacterium; assembly: GCA_946545105.1. The sequence goes on along the minus strand of CAMNMY010000031.1, from coordinate 7,888 downwards.
TGGAGCATTAGCTGTAATTTGCTTACATTTTTCTTCTTTGCAATCCAAGATTCTTAATGGATTCTTTTCATATCTTTCTTTACATGTATCGCAAAGTTCGTCAAAATTGGCTTTCAAATAGTCTTTTAAAGCCTCGTTATATTTCTTTCTGCATGTAGGACAACCAATTGAGTTTATATTTAACTCTAATTTGTCTATTCCCAATCTATTGAAGATAGTCTTTGCTACCATCATAACTTCAACGTCTGCCATGTAAGATTCTGAACCATAATATTCTATACCGAATTGGTGGTGCTCACGTAATCTTCCAGCTTGAGGACGTTCATATCTAAATACTGGAGTGATGTAATACATCTTTGTTGGTTGAGTATTTGAATACAAACCATTTTCAATAAAAGCTCTAGCAACACCTGCTGTTCCTTCTGGCTTTAGAGTCATTGATCTATCGCCCTTGTCGTTGAATGTATACATTTCCTTGTTTACGATATCTGTTGTATCGCCAACGCCTCTTAAGAACAATTCTGTGTGCTCAAAAGTTGGAGTTCTGATTTCCTTGATATTGAAATCTAAAGCAACCTTTCTTACTTTGTTTTCGATATAGTGCCACTTGTATGATTCTTGTGGTAATACGTCTTTTGTACCTTTTGGTATACTAATCATTTTTATGCCTCTTTATAGAATAAATTTGTTCAAGTTTAATGACTTTAGTTGGGCTCCCAATCTATCGTCTACATATTTTTTGTCGATAGTTACATCTTCACCGCCATCTTTAGCTGTGATTTCAAAGCTAATATCTTCAAGAAGTTTTTCCATGATAGTTTGTAATCTTCTTGCACCGATATCTTCATCTGATTCATTTTGTGCATAAGCAACTTCGGCAATTTCTTCAATAGCTTCGTTTGTGAATTTTAATCTAACATTATCCACCTTTAGAAGTTCTGTGTATTGCATTAAAATTGCATTGTCTGGTTTTGTTAGAATTTCAACGAAATCTGCCTTTGTTAAAGATTGAAGTTCAACCTTAACTGGGAATCTTCCTTGAAGTTCTGGAATCAAATCAGAAATTGATGCAATGTGGAATGCACCAGCTGCAATAAATAAGATGTAATCTGTCTTAATATTTCCGTGTTTTGTATTTATTGTGCAACCTTCAACGATAGGTAAGATATCTCTTTGAACGCCTTCTCTTGAAACGTCGTTACCTTGTGTATTTCCGCGTTGCGCGATTTTATCTATTTCATCGATGAAAATAATTCCATCATTTTCAGCACGCTCAATAGCCATAGCATCCAAATCATCTTTGTCTATCATAGAATCAACTGCTTCATCAAACAATTGCTTATAAGCGTTTTGAACAGTAATGCTTCTCTTTTTCATTGGAGCACGACCACCATTCATCATTTGTTTTGTTAAATCTGCAATATTGAATTGAATAGATGCGCCTTGGCCAATCATTTGTGGCTTTTGAACATCTGGAAGCATGATGTCGATAATCAAATCATCTAACTTTCCTTCTCTTAGTTCTTGTTGCAAATAAGCCTTAATTTGTCCTTCTGACATTTCAGGGAAAGTATCCTTTCTCTTTTCTAAGATTGCAGGAATTAATTGATTTTCAGCTTTTTCTTTAGCTCTTTCTTCAACACTCTTTGCTTGTTCTTCTTTTACTAATCTATAAGCTGCTTCAACCAAATCTCTAACCATTGATTCAACATCTCTTCCAACGTAACCAACTTCAGTATATTTTGTTGCTTCAACTTTTATAAATGGAGCTTTAACAAGCTTTGCTAATCTTCTTGCAATTTCAGTTTTACCTACACCTGTAGGTCCTTTCATAATGATATTCTTTGGAGTAATTTCTTCTCTTAATTCCTTTGGAAGCTTTGCTCTTCTATATCTATTTCTCAAAGCAACGGCAACTGCCTTTTTTGCTTCGTTTTGCCCGATAATAAATCTATCTAATTCTTGAACTATTTGTTTTGGTGTATATTCTAGCATCTTATACCTCCTCAACAATTATGTGATCATTTGTGAATACACAAAGTTCACTTGCAATCTTTAGTGACTTATATGCAATATCTTTTGCATCTAATGAAGTTTCTTGAGTTAATGCTCTTGCAGCAGCCAAAGCATAGTTACCACCAGAACCGATTGCACAAACGCCACCGTCTGGTTCAATAACTTCTCCACTACCTGAAACTATTAACAAGGTTTCCTTGTCTGCAATGATCATCATAGCGTCCAATTTTCTTGGCAATTTATCATCTCTCCAAAGCTCAGCTAATTCAACTGCACTTCTTGTTAAATTTCCAGAATATTTTTGAAGCATCTTTTCAATCTTTTCGCTCAATGCCATTGCATCAGAAACAGCGCCAGCAAAACCCATAACGACATTGCCGCCATATAGTCTTCTAACTTTCTTTGCTGTACCCTTTAAAATAACACTTTGGCCAAGAGTAATTTGGCCATCACCGGCGATAGCTGTTTTACCATCTTTCTTTACAGCACAGATTGTAGTTCCTCTTAATTCGTTTTCCATATATCCTCTTTATCTTTTAAATATTCATCTAAAGCTTCAAGTGCTCTATCTGCATATCTCATTTTTCTTTCTTTTTTATCTCTTATCTTTTCTTGAATCTCTGGAAGTATTCCAAAGTTCGCATTCATTGGTTGATAGTCATCAGTATTTTCTACAAGGTGTCTTTGTAAAGCTCCCATTATTGTCTCTTTTGGGAAAAGCAATAATTGCTTACCTTGTATTTCTCTATCCAAATTTATTGCGGCTATCATTCCGCTCATTATTGATTCCACATATCCTTCAACACCCGTCATTTGTCCCGCAAAGTAAACCGTAGGTTTGTTTCTTAAGGCAAAGTATTCATTCAACACCTTTGGTGCGTTTAGATATGTATTTCTATGCATAACACCATATCTTAGGATTTCTACATTCTCAAGTCCAGGGATTAGCGAGAACACTCTTTTTTGTTCTCCAAACTTTAGATTTGTTTGGAATCCAACAATGTTGTATGCACTGCCTTCTTCATTTTCTTTTCTCAATTGCACAACAGCATAGAATCTTTCATCCGATCCCGGTCTTCTAATTCCCTTTGGACGAAGTGGTCCAAAACGCATTGTATCTTCACCTCTTTGTGCCATAACTTCAATAGGCATACAATGTTCAAATACCTTCAAATCGAAATCATGAAGAGATGCTCTTTCTGCATTTATAAGTTCGTTATAGAACTTCAAATACTCTTCTTTGTTCATTGGGCAATTGATATAATCGTCTCCGCCTTTTCCATAGCGTGCTGCAAAAAATGCTTTAGAAAAATCTATTGATTTAAAATCAACAATTGGTGCTATTGCATCATAGAAATTCAATCCACCTTCGCCAATTAAGTTTTCAATACATTTAGAAAACTTTTCAGAAGTTAAAGGTCCTGATGCAATTATAGTTGGAGTCTCCATATCTAAAGATGTAACTTCTTCTCTAATAATATGAAGGTTCTCGAACTTTTGAAGTTCGTCTTCAATTAGCTTTGAGAAAACATCTCTATCTACCGCTAATGCTCCACCTGCTGGCACTGCACTTTTGAAAGCACACTCTAAAAGTAGAGAGCCAATCTTTTGCATTTCAAGTTTTAAAAGTCCATGTCCTGTGTCTTTTTGAACACTCTTTAGAGAGTTAGAACAAATAAGTTCTGCAAGATTTGTTGTCTTATGAGCTGGAGTAGATTTTGTACCATCTCTCATCTCATAAAGATAAACTTCATATCCTCTCTTTGCTAGTTGGTACGCCGCTTCTGATCCAGCAAGCCCACCACCTATTACATTAATTCTCATTATTTGGTACCACTTGTGTTTTACATGCTCTATTTGTGCAAATGTATTTAGTATGGCCTTCTCTATCCTTTGTCATCTTCATTACGCTATTGCACTTTGGACATAATACTGGAGCTGGTAAATCCCAAGACATAAATTTACAAATTGGATATCCTGAACATGTATAATATGGCTTTCCTGATTTAGCTGTTCTTTGATAAACCGGTCTTCCACATTGTGGACATTTTGCAACTGGTTCTTCAAATGGCTTTGTGTTTTGGCATCTTGGGAAGTTTGGACAAGCCAAGAACTTACCAAATTTACCTTGCTTTATAATCATTCTTGCGCCACACTTATCGCAAATAACATCGCTTTCTTGTGCAGGGTCTTTCTTTCCGCCAATCTTTACGCTTATTACTTGTCTATGGAAATCTGGATAGAAATCTTGAAGTAATTGATGCCACTTTTCTTTTCCTTCAGCTACATCATCAAGCTTTGCTTCCATATCGGCAGTAAATTTTGTATCCATAATCTTTGGGAAACCTTCGACTAATTTTTCTACTACCTTTTCTCCAAGTTCAGTTGGAACAAGTTCCATCTTCTTTGTTTCTGCATTCTTTATTTTTTCAACATATTTTCTTAGAACCAAAACTGATACTGTCTTTTCATATGTTGATGGACGACCAATACCGTTATCTTCCATTGCCTTAATAACTGTACCATCTGTGTATCTTGGTGATGGCTTTGTAAACTTTTGCTCACCAGTTACATCTTGGCAAATTAATTTTTCACCTTTTTCAAAGTTTGGAAGTTCTTTTGTATTATCTTTTTCTTCTGTAGAATATGCAGCAGTATAACCCTTAAATGAACAAGTCTTGCCCTTTAATTTATAGCCATAGTCTTTGCCCATATAATCTGAAGAAATTGAAACCTCTAAAGTATCATATGTAGCTGCTGCCATTTGAGATGCTAAGAATCTATTGTAGATTAAGTTATATAATCTCCATTCATCTCTAGCCATCTTATCTTTTATAGATTCTGGTGTTAGCTCAACATTAATTGGACGAATTGCTTCGTGCGCATCTTGAGCATCACTTTTTGTTGCAAAATAGTTTGGTTTTTGAGGAACATAATCAGCACCAAAATTCTTGCCAATAAATGCAAGTGCTTCTTGTTGCGCTTCATAAGATACTCTTACAGAGTCTGTTCTTATGTATGTAACTAAAGCTGTTTGGCCCATTCCTTTAATCTCTGCACCCTCGTATAGAGATTGTGCACATTTTGTAACTTGTGCTGCTGAGAAATTCAATTTAGAAATAGCTTCTTGTTGCATTGTTGATGTAGTAAATGGAGCTGGGGCTTTTGAATAAGAAATTGATCTCTTTACATCTTTAACTGACCAATCTCCAGCCTTTGACTCATTGATTACCTTTTCTGCCATTTCTTTTGTTGTTACTTTTAACTTCTTGCCATCAAGTGATACTAATTCACACTTTTGAGCTTTTGCTTTTTCTTGCTTTGAAATTTGAGCAATAATAGGCCAATACTCTTCTGGCTTAAAGTTTCTTATTTCCTTTTCTCTATCTACTATCATCTTTAGTGCAACTGATTGCACACGACCTGCAGATAGACCTGGTTGTATTAATTTAGAAATGATTGGTGACAATTCGTAACCAACCAATCTATCTAATACACGTCTTGCTTGTTGAGCGTCAACTAAGTCCATATTAATTGCTCTTGGAGATTGAATAGCTTTTAATACAGCTCTCTTTGAAATCTCGTTGAACTCAATACGGATATTGTCGCCTTTTATTCCACATACTTCCGCAATGTGCCAAGATATAGCTTCTCCTTCTCTATCAGGGTCCCCTGCTAGATAAACTTTATCTGCCTTTGCGACTTCTTTGTTAATCATCTCAATAACACTTTCCTTATCTGGATTGATAACGTATTCTGGTGTGAAGTTGTTATTTACATCAACAGCCATACGATTTGTTGGCAAATCTCTTACGTGTCCTTTTGATGCAATAACCTTATAACCTCTACCTAAATACTTAGAGATGGTAACTGCTTTATGTGGTGATTCTACAATTATTAATTCCATTATGACTTCTTTGTGTCCTTATTTTTTACAAAAATACTCTTTATTTGTTTGATAAAACTCTTATTCAATGGTGCAATCTCATTTGATTGATTGAAATATGAAACATCAATTGAAACATAAATCAAATAGAACAATGCAATTACAGCAACGATACTGAAGATGATTAAGAATGCACTATTGTGTAAGAATGCTGTATATGTTGCACCTGTTACGTTTGAGATATAACCACTTTGTGATGCTAATTGAGCAACGTTCATAAATGAAAGTGTTGCCAATATGCTGTAGCAGAAGAATAATCTTGCATCTGGAACAAATGCGATGTAAACCAACAATAATACTAAACCGATTGGTAAGATTACTACTGTTGAGCAAGCACCGATTAATGCATAAGCAATAAACATTAATCCCATGTTCAAAATTAAATCTAGTCTGTTTTGATTCTTTATGTATACATAAATTGGCCAAGCTGACATACCAATTACAAACAACCAATTGAATACTTCAATTAATGTTGATCTTGTCTTCGTATTAGCTGCGCCGAATACTGCATATAGGTTGAATGAATCAGTTGATAGATATGCAGAATCTTTGAAGAATTGATACATTCTTTGGAAGTATACGAATACCTTACCATTCTTTACGCTATCAAATGTCATAATAAATCCAAATGCATAGAATAGAACAAATGTAACAATAACTGATGTTAAATTCATCCAACGAGATTCTTCATCTTTAATCATACCGATAATTTGATATGCTAAAACAACTGGGAATACTACAAGCGCGTAATTACTAAATAGTAGCGCACACATATACACTACTGGCGTGAAGATATAATCTTTCTTCAACATTAATAGAGCTGTTGCAACGATAAATGCAATTGCAATACTTTCCATTGCTCCATAGAAACTTCCTAAGAAGAAGAATACAGGAACAAATGCATAGAATGCAGAATATATTGCTGCGTTTTTAGTATCCTTGTTTGTTGCTACAAATGTGTAGATTAAATATGTAACTACGATATCTGCAATGATTTGTGGTAAACGCATTAAGATTGCATAGCCTAAAGATGCACTCTTAATCTTTAACCAAGTTGCAATGTTAGCTAAGAATGTATAAACAACTACACCACCTACTGGAGTCGTTGTTGTTGATTGCTTTGAATAGAAAGATAAAAGGCCTGTTGATTTACCATTTAAAGCAACCGTCTCTAAAGCCTTTATATTGCTTGTCATACCAAATGAGCAAACACTTACAATAAATCTTACTAAAAGTGAGCCAACTAAGATATACATGAAGATGGCGAAATCTGAAGTTAAAACGCTCTTTACTTTTTCTAGATTAATCTTTTCATTAATTTTGTTGTATAGATTTGAATGTTCTTTTGTTGCTACGTATTTTTCTTTTGGAGTAACTGATTTTGCAATTAAGAAATAAACTGTAGCTGCAATTGCTAAAGATGCAAGAGACATAAATACAACGAAGCAAATTGAACCCGCATCAGATAGAGAATTTGATTTCTTGAATTTTAATACTTCAATTTCATTCTCTTCTAAATATGAAGCAGGGATTTCATTTACTCTTGTGAAAACGATGTTGTCAACATAAGCAACTGCTGATGCATTCTTTGATGGAGAACCAGCACCAATTGTCAATTTAGCATCACCCTTTTCGCCTGATGTAAAGTAATATGTAATCTTTGTCCATTCGTTATCTGTTGATTTTGTCATATTGAAGCCTTTAAATTCTTCAGCTTCTGTTTCAAAACCAAATCTAAAGCCGATGTCGTCTGTTGATGATACTGATGTAACTTTAACATCTGCAGTAATCATATATGTTGCGTTCTTCTTTAGAGAAACTGTTTGAGCTGCATATTGATATGCACCAGACACATTAACTTTTGCATAATAAGTACCAAGCTTTGGATCATAGTCATCATCATCTTTTGAATTCTTGATGAAAGTA
>CAMNMY010000030.1 GCA_946545105.1 uncultured Clostridia bacterium | reverse complement strand
TGCAAATTACAAAAAATTTGCACCTTATCACTTCGATTTAATCGGAATCAACATAAATGTTGGTTTTGAAGATTTAGATAGAAATGAGGACGACAATTTAATCAAATATTGTAAGGAAGAATTAGATGTAGAATTAATCGTTGAAGATACAGATATTAAACAAATTGTATTTGATGAAAGAAAGGAAACAAATCCTTGTTCACTATGCTCAAAAATGCGTCGTGGAGCACTAAATACTGTAGCCATCAAAAATGGCTGTAATAAGATTGCTCTTGGCCATCATGCTGATGATGTTTTAGATACTTTCTTATTATCTTTCATCTACGAAGGTAGATTATCTACGTTCGCTCCAGTTAGTTATATGTCAAGATCAGATATCACTTTGATTCGTCCATTTATCTATGTTGAAGAAAAGAATATTAAAGGCGTTGTAAATAGATATAATTTCCCTGTAATCCATAATCCTTGTCCAGAGGACAAACATACAGAAAGAGAATCTACAAAAGAGCTTGTTAAAATGATTGAAAATAAATTCGGTTATTGCAAAACAAGAATGCTATCTGCGCTATTCCATCCAGAGAGAAACAATCTTTGGGATAAAGTAAAAGCCACATTAAATGTGGAAGATAATAAAAATTAGTTTTAGTTTTATTTCCAATTTTTACAATTTTTAATTGTTTACTATGTAATATGAAAATAAAATATTATTGCATTTTATTATGCGTTTTATTATAATGATTAAGATTTATTCAAAAATAAATAAATTAAAATATTAATTTTATACATATAGGTGGTTTAAATGATCAAGAAAAAAAGAATCCTCTTATCACTAATCGTAGTAATCCTATGCGTTAGCATTGCAATGCTTGCATTTGCATGTAACAAAGACAAGGATACTGACGAAGACGAAGACACAACAACTGAGGATACAGCTTTATTTACAAACGGTACGTTTACACAATTTACAAAAGGAGATAGTGATTCATTCCCTGTTGCCCCAACAAATTGGACAGGCACACCAGGTTCTACATCATCATCTTCTACAATTAAAACACCACAAGATAGCGATTCTTTATCTGCTGGTGTTATTTCAGTTGGTTCAGATTATGACTCAACAGCAATGGGAATTACAAACCCTGCTAAGCCAGAAGGCGTAGAAGACAACTATGTTTTAATGATTAACAACAAAGTTGCTACTGCATATAGCTATGTTTCTTCTTCTACAACAGTTAAGAAAGATTCATACTACAAATTATCTTTCTGGGTTAAGACAGTTGGTTTATCTCCAAAGAACGAAGGTGAAAAATATGGCGCTTACATTTATGTAAAAGGTAGCGCATATGCTCAATTCGAAGCTGTAGATACAGAAGAAGAATGGAAGCAATTCACAATCTACTTCAGAGGTTCAAATACTGGAGATAAGACATTTACTCTAACATTAGGTCTAGGTGAAGGCGACTACACAAATGGCCATATGGTTAAGGGTTATGCTTATTTTGACAATGTTGTTCTTCAAAACTTAACAGATGTTGAAGAAGGACAAACTCCATATACAGAAGCTGAATTCAATGCTCTTGAATACACTTCTACACAATCAAAGTGTGATATGAGAACAATCGATGGTAACTTTAACTATGTTTCATCTGTAGCTACATTACCATTCTTCAATGTTTCTCAATTAACAGGAACTGCTGGTTCTGGTTCAGGAACAACTGCTTCTACAGGTTCTACATACCTTGAAAAAGGTATTCTAGATATGGAAAGAGCAAACTTTAGTAAAGCTTTCTCTGGATATAACGCTGAACCTATTACATTAACAAAAGCACAAGCTGCAGACCTTGGAGATAAGGTTGTAACTATTCACAACAAGCAATTAACAGCTTATAAATACAAAGACAACGTTGGTATGTTAATCCAAAGCAACAAGTACTACAAGATTACTTTATATGCTAGAACATACCTAAATGCTGATTCTCAAGCTGGTGCTTACATTGCCCTAAATTCTGCATCTTCAGAATTAAAGGTATTTGAAGATTTAAATACAAACGAACAATGGAAGCAATATACATTCTATGTTGAAGGAAACCAATACGATGACAATACCCTATATGTTTCAATGAGTCTTGGTATGGGCGGTTCTGGAGACAAGAAATGGGCTAAAGGTGTTGCATTCTTCGATGATTTAACTTACGAAGAAGTAAAACTTGATGATTACACTGCTGCTACAAACTCTGCTGATGTTTTGAAGTATTCATATAAGACTGAAGAACTTAACGACAGCATTAGATCTGTAAAGAACTTCGTTGATACACAATATGAAGAATCTTTCGATCCTGCAATGCGTTCTATCGAAGTTTTGGAATCTCAATCAGATTTCAAGAAAGAAGATGGCACAACAAAGCTTGATGTTCTAAAGATTACAAACTCAAAATTAACATCTTCAAAAGCATCTACAATCTACAAGAAAGATGATGCCGCTGCTGCTAAAGATCAAGATGGCAACAACGATAACATCGTAGATTGGGGTAATTCTGATTATAAAGATAAATACGAAATTAAACCAAATACTGCATACAAAGTATCATTCTGGGTAAAGACAGAAAACCTAAATGATGGTGGTTCTGCAAGCGTTGAATTATTCAGCTATAATCCAAAGAAACAAGCAGATTATGATTCTTGCAAGACAACATTATCTACAATGTCTTCAATCAATGATACAACACTTGAATCATTCAAGAAGGAAGCATATTCAGATTATGCCCTAATCACTATGTATGTTTTAGGTGACACAATTGAATCTAAGTATGTTGGACTTTCTATCACATTCGGTACAGGTTCATCTGCTGCTCAATCTGCATCACTAGTATCTGGTACATTCTATTTAACAAACCTAAGAATCGCTAAGATTTCTTATGACGACTATTCTGCTGCATCTACTGGAACAACAACATTTAAGTATTCATTTGTTGGTTCTGGTGCATCTTCAGAATTATCTGCAAATGGTACATTCGAATATGTAGACATGTCAGCTACAAGAACTCTATATGGCGATGATGCAGACACTGTTTATAATGCAAATGGTAAATTAGTAAAGAACGCAGTTCCAACAAACTGGACAATTACAAATTCTAAGGCATTAACACAAAATGCTGGTTCTTCTGTAGCTGGTGTTGTTGATGTTAACAACTTCGAAAACAAAGCAGCTTATGGAATCGATAACACTATCTATGATTCAATGGATGCTGGCTTAGATGTTAAAGATAATCCAAATGTATTATTAATTGACGCAAGTGATGTTCCTTATTTAGGATACAAATCAAATACTGTTTCACTAAGCGCTAATTCATTCTATGTATTCAGCGTTTACGCTAAATCTATAGATAACAAGGCTCTAGCAATTTCAGTTGATCAATCTGGAAGCTCTGCTACAGAAAACACATCACTTATTGTTGAAGCTCCAGGAACAAATTGGCAACATTATCTAGTTTATGTTCAAACTGGTATTACATCTACAAGCGTAACAGTTACATTGTATGCTGGTTCTCCACTTAACACTGCTGACCAAAACAACCAAGTTCTATTCACATTAGCTACATATTCTGCTATTGATGAAGCTATCTACAAAAAAGCTGAAGAAGGCACAAATGTTAAGAAGATTGCTTGGTTTACAGATAATATGGATGTTTCAACAACATCAGCAACTGATACAGATTTAGCAACTCCTGCTAACTGGTCTGGCGCTTCTGTTGATACAAAGGCTCCAACAACATCTGACGATTTGGCAAAGGGTGTATTCAATCAATTGAACAGCAACTGGGAAACAATCGCTATTAACCCAGATGAAACATCATCATTTGCTACAAAGATATTCACAGCAGATCAAGGTGATAGCGTTCTTGCAATCTACAACAAGCAAGCTACATCTTATACATACACTTCTACAAGTTTCTCTCTTGAAGCTAAGAAGTACTACAAAGTATCTATCCAAATCCTAACAAAGGATATCGCAAGATTATCTAAAGAAACTGCTGAAGCAGACACAGATACATATGCTGATTGGAAAGATAAGAATGAATATGCTACAGCAACTGTTACTCTAACAGCAAACAACAAGACATATACATTCGGTAAGTCTGTAGAAAAGGATAAGACAAGAGAAAGCTTTACTGGAGACACAGCTGAAGCTGATTACAATGAATATGTTCTTGCTAAGGCAAGATTAGTAAATCCAAATGAATGGACTACATACACATATTACATTGCTATGGCTGAAGATGTTTCAGAAACAGTTTCTGCTACTTTGAAGTTATCTTTGGGTGGTAAGAACGTATCTTACTGGGAAACAGGATATCTATTTGCAGATAACTTCACTGTTGAAACAATCGACAAAGATACATACGAAGCAAGCGCTCCATCAGACGATGCTTTAGATCCATCAAAGGAAGCTTATTCAGAAGCAGTTGCATCTAAGACATATAAGATTTCTTATACAAACGAAGATGCTGAAGCTGAAGAAGAAACAGACGACGATGATGAAGAAGAAAAGAGCGAAGATAAAGAGCAAAAGAACTGGTTATGGTTATACATCACATCTGGTGTTATCGGTGGTATCTTAGTAATTATATTAGTTATTTACATTATTAAGAAGTATGCTCCAAAGAAGAGTGGTAAGAAGTTCAAGAAGACATTGACTAAAGACAACTCAACAAGAGGCAAGTTCGGTGACTAATATATAAATAGTTGAATTAAATGCACTTTCTCAAATGGAAGTGCATTTTTTTTGCAATGATGCGTATATTATATAGTTTGCATATGGTGTGCGCGCGTGTTATAATCACATAGGTTATTAAACCAAGGAGATTGAGGAAATGAATTATTTAGAATGTGTTAACACCATGGAAAATCTTTCTAAATTTGGAATGAATCTTGGATTAGACACTATCAAAGATTTATTAAACAGATTAGATAATCCTCAAAAAGGTCTAAAATATGTGCACGTAGCTGGAACAAATGGTAAAGGTTCAGTTTGTGCTTACTTAACAAAGATATTAACAATCGCAGGATATAAAGTTGGTACTTTTAATTCCCCTTCTGTTTTTGAATACAATGAACGTTTTTCAATTAATGGTAAGCCTATCAGCAACGATAAAGTTGAAAAATATTTAAATATTATTTTAGATAAAAGAAGCAAAATGGAAAAAGATGGCGTAAAGTCCCTACCTACTGCATACGAATTAGAAACTGCAGCAGCTTTTCTATTATTTAAAGAAGAAGCTTGCGATATAGTAATTATGGAATGTGGTATGGGCGGCAGATTAGACGCTACAAACGTTATAGAATTTGAAGATAAATTGTTATCTATCATCACTTCTATTTCTTTTGATCATACTCAATATCTTGGCGATACACTTGCAAAGATTGCCGCTGAAAAATTCGCTATCGTTACAAAGACATTAATTACTTACGAACAAAACCCAGAAGTTATGGATATTCTATCTTGTGCACCAAAACTAATTTTAGCAAAAGAAGCAAAGATGGGAATCGCTACTCTATCTGGAATTACATTTACATACAATAGACACTTCTATAGAATTTCAATGTTAGGTGAACATCAAATCCAAAATGCAACTTTGGCTATTGAAGCTGCAAGAAAATTAAAATGGCTTGGTTACTATAACATTACAACAAAAGTTATTCAAGAAGCTCTATATAAAACAACTTGGCCAGGAAGATTAGACAAGAAGAACGTTAAAGGCAAAATCGTAATCTTAGATGGCGCTCACAATCCTGGTGGAGCAAGAACATTATATAATGCTATAAAATTACACTGTCCAAACACTAAGATTTCTTATGTATTTGGCGCGTTCAAGGATAAAGATATCGATGGCATTTTAAATGCTATGAATGATTCTCTAAAAACAATGTATATCGCAAAGGCACCAACAGAAAGAGGATTAGATGTAGATTCTCTAAAAACAATTTGCGAAAAATACTGTCAAAATGTTATAACTAATGCAAGCATTACTGAAGCTTTAAATAAGGCTATAGAAGATGACTCAAAAATCGTTGTAGTATTTGGCTCATTAAGCATCTTAAGAGAAGCAAACGATGCAATAAAGGCAATAAATGAATAAGAAGAAAATTGAAAAAGCAATCAAAGATTTATTAATCGCTATTGGAGAAGACCCTCAAAGAGAAGGCCTTATTGATACTCCTGAGCGTGTAGCTAGAATGTATGAAGAGATCTTAAGCGGATATAATGATAGCGCTAAAGATCATTTATCTAGAACATTTGCTGTAAAGACAAGTGATATCGTTATTGAAAAGGATATCCAATTCTCTTCTATGTGCGAACATCATTTAATGCCATTTTTCGGTAAGATTCATATCGCATATATTCCAAACAAAAAAGTCGTTGGACTTTCTAAGCTTGCAAGATGTGTTGAAACATATGCAAGAAGATTACAATTACAAGAACAATTAACAAATCAAATTTGTGAAGCAATATATAAAAACCTAGATGCTCTTGGCGTTATGGTTGTATGCGAAGCTGAACATACTTGCATGACATGCAGAGGCGTAAGAAAGATGGGTTCTAAAACTGTAACTTATTCTGTATTAGGAGAAATCGATGACGCTAAAAAAGCCGAAATCTTAAGCCTTATTAAATAATGATTATTAACAATAAAAAATTCGAATCTGGAACTCACATAATGGCAATCATTAATATGACCCCAGATTCTTTTTTTGCTCAATCAAGAGCAACAGATAAAGACATATTAATTCGTTGCGAGAAAGCCATCGAAGATGGTGCCGAAGTTTTAGACATTGGTGCACAATCAACAAGACCTGGACATCCTCCAGTTTCATCAATTGAAGAAATCAACAGATTTTCTCATCATATCAAAGATATAAAGATACACTTTCCTCAAATCCCACTATCTATAGATACTTACTATCACGATGTAGCAAAATACGCACTAGATAATGGTGCTGATTTAATCAACGACATTTGGGGCCTTCAATACGATAATGGCGAAATGGCAAATGTTATTGGCGAGTATGATGCAGCATGTTGTTTAATGCATAACGCATCAGAAGACAAATACGACGATTTAATTAAAGATATTAGTATTTTCTTGCAAAAGTCATTAAATATCGCCAAATCGGCTAAAATTGACCCAAACAAGATAGTTTTGGATGGCGGTATTGGTTTTGCTAAGAATATTGACGAAAATTGGGAATTGTTGAATAATTATGATAAATTAAATGTATTAGGATATCCACTGCTTCTAGGCACATCTAGGAAGAGAATGTTTGGAGGAAATCCTGAAGATAGATTACAAGCAACACTTGATTCAACATTGCTTGCTTGCAAAAAGAACATCTTATTCGTAAGAGTTCACGATGTAAAAGAAAACAAAGAAGTAATAGATAGATACAATGCAGAACATAATTAACATTAAAGATTTAAAGATTGAAGCCATTCATGGTGTTTATGATGAGGAAAAGAAGAATCCTCAACTATTTGTTTTCAATGCAAAGATTTATCTTAATTTCTTAAAGGCTGCAAAGACAGACGATTTAAAAGATACCCTTTCTTATTGCGATATCATGCAAGATATTAATGATTTTGCAAAGAACAATTCTTTTAATCTAATTGAGACTCTTTCATATAGATGCGCTCTAATGCTTATTTTGAAATATAGACAAATTGAAAAGATAGAACTTGAGGTTCAAAAGCCTGATGCTCCATATCCTCTACAATTTAAAACTGTATCAACAAAAGTTGAACTTGAATGGCATACAGCATATCTATCTTTGGGTTCTAATCTTGGCGATCGTGAAGCGCATCTAAAAGATGCTATCAAAATGCTAAATGCTGAAGATGAAATTGAGGTTACTAAAGAATCTACTCTATATTCAAATCCACCATATGGCGGAGTAGCTACAGAAGAATTCATTAACCAAGCAATTGAAATTAAAACACTTCTAAACCCATTTGATTTATTAGACAAGATTCATGAGATTGAAGCAAGCCTTGGTAGAGTTAGAGATGTTCATTGGGGTAATAGAACAATAGATATAGATATCGTCTTCTATGACAA
>CAMNMY010000029.1 GCA_946545105.1 uncultured Clostridia bacterium | reverse complement strand
ATGTAACGGGAAATCCTCAAGTTATAGATAGCATTGGTACATGGGAGATTGGTGGTGTTGGAGTTACAGCGCTACTTAGCTACCATGATAATGATAAAGGGGCAAAAAGAGGGGAAAACAACATATACTTATATAGAATGGATGGTATAGATATTTGCCATATGGGAGATATCGGTCAAGAAATGAATCCAAATCTTGGCGAATCAATCGGTTCTGTAAATATATTAATGATTCCAGTAGGAGGAAATTATACAATCGATGCTGAACAAGCAAAAGAATATGTAGATTTCTTAATGCCAGATATTGTTATACCAATGCATTATAAAACAGAAAATAGTGAATTAGATATCGACAGCGTTGATTCATTCTTAGATTTGTTTGATGAAGAACAAATCGTTTATGTAGAAGGTGAGACAATTGAACTAGATAGAGAAAAGTTCGATGGCGAATCTACAAAAGTTTACGTATTTTCAGATAAAAAGTTTTAATTAGTTTATAATGGGGTGCTTTTGCACCCCAAGGAAAATTCAAAATACATAGGTGATATATGAAACAATTCTCACAAAGAGAACTCGATTCTATGAGTTTGTTTAAGATTAGAGATATTGCGCGCAAGTTAAATATCGACAATCCTGAAAGCATGTTCAAAGAAGGTATCATAGATACCATATTAAAAAGTTATGATAAAAAAACTGAAGAGGTTAAAGAGATGTTCACAAAAGAAGACTTAGAAAAATTAACTCTTGCTCAATTAAAAGCTATTGCTAAAGCAGAAGGTATCAAGGCTACAAAGAAAGACGATATTATTAATGCTTTAGTTGAACTTGATGCTAAAAAAGCAGAAGAGCAACCAAAGGTTGACGAAGCTCAAGAAGCAAACGTAGAGATCAAACAAGAAATTGTAACCGGGGCTCCAGATGCAGAAGTTAATATTCTTCCAGATGTAGAAGAAAAGAAAGAAGAAACTAAAAAAGAAGAATTTGAAACAAAGGAAGGCGTTTTAGATATTCATAGCGATGGATATGGATTCTTAAGAGCTGAAAACTGTGAATATGGTTTAAAGGATGCATATATTTCAGCTAAGCTTATTAGATCATTAGGATTAAGACCTGGTGATTATATTCAAGCTACAGCTAAGAAGAATAACGAATCAAATAAACCATCTGGCGTTGTAAGCGTTGAAAAAGTTAACGGAAACCCAGTTCAAACAGCAAGAATCAGACCTAACTTTGATACTTTAGTTCCAATTTTCCCAAATGAAAGATTGACACTAGAGACAGGAAAGAATAGCGATTTTGCTATAAGATGTATCGATTTGATTGCTCCAATCGGTAAAGGCCAAAGAGCTATGATTGTATCTCCTCCAAAGGCTGGTAAAACAACACTTTTAAAGAAAGTTGCTAATGCAATTTCTAATAATTATCCAGATATAGAACTTTATGTTCTACTTATCGACGAAAGACCAGAAGAAGTTACAGATATGCAAAGAAGCATTAAAGGTGAAGTAATCTACTCAACATTTGATGAAACTCCAGAACATCACTGTAAAGCTGCTGAGCTTTTAATTGAAAGAGCAAAAAGAAGCGTAGAGTTAGGAAAAGACGTAGTAGTTATTATGGACTCTTTAACAAGACTTGCGCGTGCATATAACTTAACAATTCCACCAACAGGTAGAACATTATCTGGTGGTATGGATCCAGGTGCTTTACACCCACCAAAGAAATTCTTCGGTAGTGCAAGAAACATTGAAAACGGCGGAAGCTTAACAATTATCGCTACAGCACTTGTAGATACCGGAAGTAGAATGGATGATGTCATCTACGAAGAATTCAAAGGTACAGGTAATATGGAAATTCACCTAGATAGAAAGTTAAGTGAAAGAAGAATCTTCCCAGCTATTGACTTAAATAAGTCAAGTACAAGAAGAGAAGACCTACTTCTATCTCAAAAGGAATTGCAAGCTGCATTTGCTGTTAGAAAGATGTTATCTAATGGTGATACAAACGAAACAACAGAACAATTAATTAATATGATTGTTAATACGGAAAATAACGATGCATTTGCAAATGTAATCCTAAGAAAAGTTGAACTTCTTGAAAAAGAAGGATATGGTTTTAGAAAACCAATGATGTAACAAGGAAACCTTGAGTAATAAATAATGCTCCCTTGATGGGAGCATTAATTGTTTTTGTAATTCAATTAATTATACAACTGTTACAGATTTTGCAAGGTTTCTTGGTTTATCTGGATTAATTCCCAAGTGGAATGATGTAGATAAAGAAAGAAGTTGCATTGGAATGATAGATAGAATTGGGTATAACAACTTATCCTCAAGCTTTGGTAAGAATAGTGAAATATCACATCCGATTTCACCTACAGCTGAAATTCCAATTGTCTTTGCCTTTCTAGCCTTGATTTCACTTACGCTAACAGTTAATTTTTGCTTATCAGCCTCATTTGTGGCAAGTGCAATAACTGTACAATTTGGATCCATTAAGGCGATTGTACCATGCTTTAATTCACCAGATGGGTATGCTTCTGCCATCTTATATGTAATTTCTTTAAACTTAAGTGCTCCTTCCATAGCAGATAATTCATCAATACCTTTACCGATAAAGAATAGATTATCTTTAGCCATAGATTCTGTAAAGATAGAGTGAGTAGTTAAATCCTTTGCTTCTTTAGCTAAATTTTCTATAGTAGCTTTTGCTACTTTCTTGCCAGCAAGTTCATTTGCTAGAAGATATAACATCAATAATTGGCTGTTGTATGACTTTGTAGCAGCTACAGCAATTTCTGGGCCCGCTTCCAATATCAAGCTATAGTCAGATAAGAAAGTAATAGAAGAATTTGCAACATTTGTGATAGATAGGGTCTTAGCGCCTAATTCCTTTGATCTATTTACGGCTGCAAGAGTATCTGCTGTTTCACCAGATTGGCTGATGAAGATACAGAAAGTTTTATTAGATATAAATCTTGCTCTATCGTATTCGCTACCGATGTATGCTTCAACTGGCTTGTTTGCAAGTATTTCGATTACTTCTTTTCCGTATAGTCCAGCATGATATGCTGTACCACAAGCAACAATGGCAATTCTTTCAGCCTTTTTAATATCTTCAATACATTCTTTTTTGATTGTGTTATAGAAAGAATCGTAAGTATTTAGAAGTGCAGTTGGAATTTCATCAATTTCAGCTTGCATATAGCATGGGCAAATCTTAGGTGGCTTACAAGATATATCTATTAAGTCCTTTTCGATTTGTTGTCCGTTTTTATAAATAGTTACATCACTCTTAGATAAAACAGCTGTTTCATCATCTGTTAAAACAATACCTTTTTGTGTGTATTTAGCTAATGCCAACATATCTGAAGCAATGTAATTGCCATCCATACCAATACCGATTGTTAAAGCAGCATTTTTCTTATGGCAGTAAATGTTTTCATCATTTACTCTAATTGCTAGGAAAGAAGATGAACCTTCTATTTTTGCAGCAACATTTTCAACAGCTTGAACCATATTAGATTGATCTTCAAGTGCTAATAGGTGAGCGATAATTTCACTATCTGTGTCTGATGCAAACTTAATGCCTCTTGATGTAACTTCCTTTTTTAATACATCACAGTTTTCAATAATACCATTGTGAACAATGGCAATTTTTCCATCGAATGATAAATGTGGGTGAGCATTCTTTGATGTAGGGGCTCCGTGTGTAGCCCAACGTGTATGTCCAATACCTATTGTTGAGAATGATGTAGGGATTAATTTTTCTAAATCTGCTACGCGTCCAGATTGCTTTGTAATAGTAATTTTTTCTCCGCCTAGTGCTATACCAGCGCTATCATATCCTCTATATTCTAGAGTAGATAGGCCTTCAAGTATTATATTCTTTGCATATTCGGTTCCTGTGTAACCAATGATTCCGCACATAATATGTCCTCCAAATAAACAAAAAAAAGTCTATCAACTTAATGATAGACTGTCAAACATTTACATGGATTTTACTATCCGCGGATTACTTTACCTTGTTGAATATCGAATACTAATTCTTGTTCAATACCATTAATTGTGTAGCGAATTGAGATTATAGATTTAGTCATATATTCAGCTTCAAGAATTTCTATTTCATCATCTTTAAATACGCTCTTTAAATTATCTAAAGAACGTTCAGAATATCTTGCTACATCATCAGATACAAACAAAACGCCACCAAATAGTTTGTTTACATCGGCAATAATTAATCTTTGTTCTTCAGTAAGTTTAATGTTGTAATCTCTTAAGAAGAATACATCTGGATCGTTAACAAAGGCTCTGCCGTTTAAATGACGTCTAAATATTGTGTTATTTAATGTTCTTATAGTAGATGGCAATTCGCTGCAAACAATTCTACCAATAAAGCCTTCTTCCCATTTAAGCGTTACATCGCATCCAATTCTACAGAAGTCAACTCTTCCAAACGCAGCACCAAGAGGAACGCCACAGCCTAAGATAAGCTTGTTACCTACGCATTCTCTCAAGAAGTCCATTGCTTCGCACATAATTTGACCACGAGATTTATTTTGTCTTGGAACCAAACACTCTGCGTATAAGAAATCTAATTTAACCATATCGAAGTTCCAAACATTTAAAATATGGAAAAACACATCTTTTAAGTATTTTTGAACGCCAGGGTTTAAGAAGTCTAATACATAATATGTACTAATAGGGTACCAGCTAAAGCCGCCTTTAACTAATCTACCTTTTTCATCTCTTAAAAGCCAATCTTTATGTTCTTTGTATAATTTTGAATTTGAAAAACAAGCAAATGGGGCAAGCCAAAGCCCAGCTTTTATTCCAGCATCATGAATAGAATCTGTTAATTCTTTCATATCGCCAAATGCTTTTTTTACATCTAACCAATCTCCTACATGCTTTTGGTAACCATCATCGATTTGGAAAATCATAGGTTGAACGCCTTGCATTTGGAAACTCAATAAATCATTGTCTATATTCTTTCTTGTTACTTTTTTATAGTAGTTATACCAAGATGTATAACCAGTAGCAGACTTTAGACGAAGGCCTGGAAGGTTTTGAAGAGAGAAGTATCTATCGAATACTTCGTCGTATTCACCTTCAAAATAACCAATATTAAATACTTCATAAGGTTTAGAAATCTTTACGCCTTCTAAGTCCTTAGAAATAATAACGGCATTGTGCTTTGTGTTGAATTGAATAATTGTATATCCGTTTATTTCTGTCATAGAACCATACAAATGAGTCTTTGTATAGTCTCTGATATATCCATAAGTATAACCATGGAATACGCCACGAGGTGGACGCTTTACAAATCTTTCATCTCCATAAGCAGAAATATTAGGAATTAATTTTCCAAGTATTCCGCTTCTTTGAAGCTTTTCATCTATAGCAAACTCTCTAGATTCAGTCCATGATTGATAACCATTTACAAAAATCTTGCTTTCTGGAGTGTATAGGTGAGTGCATGACATTGAAATATTAATGTTGGAGATTTCGCATTTTGGGTATAAAACAACTTTCATCACTTCTTCTTTTTCTGTAATAACAAGTTCGAAGTGATCGCATTTTAATCTATCAACAGTGTAGGATTGACCATCTACACAATATGTGATGTTAAAATCAAAGTGCTTTTTCACGCATATCTCCTTATACTTGCATTATAACATATAAAGATTTATAGAAATGTAAAGACTTAATTAAAGGATTTTTGGCAAAAATGAGTCTATGATTTATTTATAAATAATGCTAAAATTATTAGTAGCATCAAATGATGCATTGGCTAGAGAGATAATTTAGGAGGATTAGATAATTATGGCAAAGTATGTTTGTTCGGTTTGTGGTTACACAGTAGAAGCAGATGAAGCTCCAGAAAAGTGCCCAGTTTGTAAGGCACCAAAAGAAAAATTCAATAAAATTGAAGAAGGCGCAACTTTAGTATTTGCAGATGAGCATAAAGTAGGCTCAGCTCAAGGATTAGATCCAGAAATAGTTGCAGGTTTAAGAGATAATTTTAACGGAGAATGTTCAGAGGTAGGTATGTATCTTGCTATGTCTAGACAAGCAGATAGAGAAGGATACCCAGAAATCGCAGAAGCATTTAAGAGATATGCATTCGAAGAAGCAGATCATGCTGCAAGATTTGCAGAACTTTTGGGCGAAGTATTAACAAATTCAACAAAGAAGAATCTTGAAATGAGAACAGATGCAGAACATGGCGCTTGCCAAGGAAAATTGGATTTAGCTAAGAAAGCTAAAGCACTTGGTTATGATGCAGTTCATGATACTGTTCATGAAATGGCAAAAGATGAAGCAAGACATGGATGTGGATTCAAAGGCTTATTAGATAGATATTTTAAATAATACTTTATATTGTTAAAGCTATCAAAGATGTTCATAAATGTAGGAGTTTGGACGAAGCTCCTACATTTTTTTGTCAAAATTGACGATTTTTGACATGATGTTAATTAAATTAACAAAAATATATATTATTTAGGAAGCATACTACGTTATAGGCAGCGGCTAGTGCAAGATTTTATCGAAATTGCAAAAATGTTGCAGTAGAGTGCAAGATTTTATTGAAATTGCAAAAATGTTGCAGTATAATGTATATGCGAGGTAAGAAACATGATTAAAAGAGAAATGTATTTAGCTAAGATTAGAGGGTTTATAGATTCTGATTTAATTAAGATTATTACTGGAATTAGAAGATGTGGGAAGTCTATTATTCTTGAACAAATAAAAGAAGAAATCGCAAAAAATAGTAGTAATATTATTTATTTAGATTTTGAAAATAGAAGAACTAGGAAGACAATTCCAAATGCTGATGCATTACTTGATTATGTCGATACGACAAAAGATAAGAATAATAAATGTTATATTTTTTTAGACGAAGTACAAAATTTAACAGATTGGGCAGATGCCTGTAAAACATTAAGACTTGAAAACAACTCGGTGTTTATTACAGGATCAAACTCAAAATTGCTATCAGGTGAATTTACAAAAGAGCTTAGTGGTAGATATGTGTCTTTTAGAATAAGGCCGTTTGTTTACAAAGAGATAAAAGAATATGCAAAAGAATTAGGAAAAGAGTATAGTGTTGGTGATTATCTTATTTGGGGAGGATTTCCAAAAAGTTTAGAATATGATGGAAACGAAAAAACTGCATATTTGCAGGATTTAGAAGAAACAATTATTCATAATGATTTGGTGGTAAGATATGGCATAAAAAAAGACGACTTATTTAGAAGTGTATGCGATTTTGTTTTTAGATCAAACAGTAGAATAATATCAGCAAAAAGCATCGCCGATTACATTAAAGCAAATAATGAACAATGTTCACTTCATACGATTGTGAAGTACATTAGTTATTTAGAAGAAGCTTTCGGAATAGACAAGATAAAACCATATTCAACAAAAGTAAAACGTGATTTGGCGTATTATTA
Source organism: uncultured Clostridia bacterium (assembly GCA_946545105.1). Next base: position 686 of record CAMNMY010000029.1, on the reverse strand, counting down.
CAAAGTATATAATGCTGATGTTTGTTTTAACTCTCTAAGAGTAGAAAATAACCGTTATGATCTTGATCATAATTTAGAAAATATCGTTTACAATGAACTTGTTTATAGAGGATACGACATTAATGTATTCAAATATGAAAACGATGAAGTAGATTTTAGAGCAACAAAGAATGGGAAAGTGCATTATATTCAAGTTGCATACAGTGTTTTAGACGAAAAGGCGTATAAGAGAGAGTTTAAAGCGTTTAACAAAATGGATTATACATACGACAAAGTTCTTATAACGAATGATGAAATCGATTATACAACGTCTATGGTTAGACATATAAAACTGAAAGATTTCTTAGAATTAGAGGAACTGTAAGAGTAGAAATAATATACTGTAATTGCTTACAAAACATACAAAAAGTAATGTTATTAAAGAAAAACAATTTCAATTTTGACAAAACTATACATTTATGGACCATAAAAATGTCAAAAGAAATGCTATGATTTGTTATAAGAATATAGCGTGAGAATCTGAGAAAAGACCGACAAATGCTAAGAAAGCAAATGCACTTGGCTATGATGCTGTTCATGATATAGTTTATGAAATGGTAAAAGATGAAGTAATTCTTTATTCTAAAGAAAAACATATATGTTTCATAATGCATGCGCACAAAATAGATTAAATTGGTTGACAATGC
>CAMNMY010000028.1 GCA_946545105.1 uncultured Clostridia bacterium | reverse complement strand
ATCGAATTTGAAGCAAATCAAGGTGACATTGAATCTCTAGTGAAGCTAGGTAGAATATACCTAGAAGGGATGAATGTAGAGCAAGATTACAATAAGGCTAAAGATTGCTTTGAAAAGGCAGCTGAATCTAATAATGCTCAAGCATATACTTTTTTGGCATATATGTATGCTAATTCACTAGGTGTAGATAAAGATGATGCAAAAGTAGTTGAGTTATACCAAAAGGCGTATGAACTTGGAGATTTATATGCGTCATATGCTTTAGGTTTTATCTATAGAAAAGGCTTATATGGCGTAGATAAAGATGAAGCAAAAGCCCTTGATTATGTTGAAAAAGCATCAAACGGAGATATTGCTGCAGCAAAATATGAACATGCATTTTTATTAGATAAGCAATCAAAGAAACTTTTTAAGAGTGCAGATCCTCAAGATAAACAAAAAGCAGAAGAAATAAAAAATCAATCAATCTCTTTATTTAGAGATTCTGCAAAGAAAGATTATGCTCCAGCTAAATATGCACTTGCCATAAAAGAATTGGATAAAGACGACGAAAATAGCGCTAAAGAGGCATTTAAGCTTCTAGATTCTGCAAAAGATAGCGATTTACCATATGTGTATTATGCGCTTGCATATCTATACGATGAAGGCATAGGCTGCAAAAAAGATTATTTTAAGAGCTTTGAATATTTCAATAAAGCGTTTAATGCAGGTTATAAGAAAGCCGCAATGAATGTTGCATATGCATATTTGTTCGGTGCTGGATGCGCTCAAAATTATAAAAAAGCTTTAGACATGCTAAGAGAAGCAGTAAATGGCGGAATACAAGAAGCTAACTATTATGCAGGGTTATGTTTTGAATATGGCCTTTCTGTAGAAAAGGATATGGATAAAGCACTTGAATTATATGGTATTGCACAACAAGCAGGCTTTGCACCAGCAATGTTGAGAATAGGTCAAATTTGTGATCCATATTATGGAATAGGAATTGATCCAACGGCTGTAGAAACAGAATATAAACTTGCTGTAGATTATGGCTCATTTGAAGCAGAAGCTGAAATGTTAAAACTTGCATACAAAGATGACAAGTCTAAATTTGATGAAATCTTAAAATATGCAGATGAAGGTTCAAAAGTTGCGCAAGAATTTGTTGGTACAATTTATCTTGATGAACAAGACGAAAAACACGATGAAGCAAAGGCTATAGAATATCTAAAGAAATCTGCAGATGCTGGATTTGTTCCTGCAGCAAAGAAATTAGTTAAATATGCAAAAGAAAAAGAAGATAAAGTTCTTGAAGCAAAATATGAAGATATGCTAACAGTATTTGGCGTGCCAAAGGTGTATTTTGAAAGAGCTAGAGCTTTAAAAGAAGAAGGCGAAGTAGAGCGTTCAATTTTCTGGTATACGATGGCAGGTTTAACTACTAAAAAGCCAGAAAACGTTGAGAAAGCTGAAAATGCAATAAAAGAATCATTTAAGAAAAATGATGATGGAAGTTGGAGCAAGGTAGAATAATGCAAGTAATCTTGGCTTCTAAATCTCCAAGAAGAGCTGAACTTTTAAAAGAGATTTTTCCATCATTTGATATAATGCCACAAAATGTGGATGAAAATATAAGCGAAAAAGACCCACAAAAGATGGTTGAAGCGTTAGCCCTTAAGAAATTAAATGATTTGGATAAAATCTATAAGGATGCGCTAATAATCTCTTCAGATACAATTGTTTGGTTAAACGGCAAAGTATACGGAAAACCTCACACAATTGAAAATGCTATAAATACATTAAAAGCATTGAGTGGTACAACGCATCATGTGTATACTGGTGTATGTGTAGCGTATAAAGGAAATAGATATGTCTTTTCAGATGAATCAAAGATTCAATTTAGAGAAGTAAACGATGAAGAGATAAAGACATATGTTTTAGAAAAGAAGCCATTAGATAAAGCTGGTGCCTATGGCATTCAAGATGGCGATATGGTAAAAGGATACGAAGGTAGTTATTCAAATATAATGGGCCTTCCTGTAGAGAAGTTAAAAGAAGAACTAAAAAAGATAGGAGCAGTATGAGAAACATTCAATTGTTAATCGACATTGGTAGTAAGTTTACAACAATTGCACAATATGGCAAGAACTTTACAATAAAGGATGCCTCAATTGTTTATATTGAGAACAAAAACGGCAAAATTAATTTAATTGAATATGGTAGAAATGTTGCAAGATACATTGGCCAACAAAGGCCAAATGAGCAAGCGATATACCCAATTAAAGAAGGGGCTATTTATCATGAAAGAGCTGCCGTTTTAATGTATAGAGCATTTATCAATAAAGTTGCTGGAGATTCTTTGTTTAGACCAAAGGTTAAGGCAATTGCTTGCGTTTCTTGTGGATTAACAAATACAGAAAAGCATGATGTAGAAAAAGTTTTAAACTTAGCTGGTGCTAGCGAAGTTGTAATCGTAGAATCTCCTATTGCAGTATATGCTGGAGTTGGAGATGGCTCAACACAATGTATCGTAGATATTGGTGCTTCTAAATCTGAAATAGCATTAGTAAACAAAGATGGAATTGTTGCTGGATGTTCACTTAACATTGGAAGTAACTCATTCAATCAAGCAATATTAGATTATTTGTTGGATGAAAAGCGTTGTAGATTGGCAAGTGAAAGGGTTGAGCAAATTAAAAAGCAATTAGCAACACTTTTAGACGAAGACAACTTTGTTGTTAATGAGCAAGTAACAGAGATTGGTTCTGGAACACAAACACAAATACAAATTAGATCACCAGAAGTAAAGAAGGCAATTGAGCCATATGTTGCTAAGATTTGCACAGCAATTTTATCAATTCTTTCTCAAACACCAGAGAATTTGGTTGACGAAGTTACAACAAATGGAATTGTTCTATGCGGTGGTACTTCAAGAATGAGAGGCTTGTGTGAATACATCGCTAACGATGTAGGTTTAATGGTAAGAAGAGTAGAAAACCCAGAAGATGCAATTATCGATGGCGGAAAATATTTCTTTGAACATAGAGATCAATTAGCAAAGATTTTAAACGTAGTTAATTTAAAATAGTATGTTTGTTGGCGTAGACGTTGGAGGCACTAATACAAAGATAGGAATAATTAGCAAACTTGGGAGAGTTGTTGCTATGGATTCATTTAAATCTAATATGCCTCAATCTCCAGAAGATTTTGCAAAATTATTAGCAAATAATATCAATGGACTTTTAAACCAAGCTAAGCTTGATTTAGATCAAGTAGAAGGAATAGGCGTAGGTATACCAGGAGTAGTTAACCTAAAAGGCATTATTGCTCAATCAGTTAACCTTGGTTGGAAAGATGTAGATTTTAATGGCATTTTGAAACAGTACTTTGATAAGCCAATAATTGTTGGAAACGATGCAGACTGTGCGATGTTGGCAGAATGGAGATTTGGCTGCGCTAAAGGCGTCCAAAATGCTATTTTGGTTACGCTTGGAACAGGAATAGGTTCTGGAATTATTTTAGAAAATAAACTATTTAGAGGCGCTCATGGAATGGGAAGTGAGTGCGGCCATATGGTTATAAGACAAAATGGTAAGCAATGCAATTGTGGAAATAGAGGTTGTTGGGAACAATATGCCTCAGCAAAAGCTTTAGCTTTAAGGACACAAGAAGTTGCGGAAAAGAATCCAAATAGCATAATTAATGAGATTATTGCTAAATATAAAAAGCCATCAGCTCATACGTGCTTTGAAGGCGCTAAAAGAGGCGATAAGGTGGCAAAAGAATTGGTGGATGAGTATTTGGACAATATTGTATGTGGATTAATCAATTTGACGCAAATATTCCATCCAGAGATGTTTATTATTGGTGGAGGGGTAGCAAAAGAGGGACCTTACTTCATAAAAGCCATAGACGATAAACTAAATGACTTCTTAAGAAAAAACAATTTTGAGCCAAGTGTAGCTGTAAAACGTCCTATATTAGAGAATAATGCGGGTATTGTTGGAGCAGCAAGCTTAGCGATGGATAGATAAATGACGAATGAATTAAAAGATATTCTGTTGCAAGTTGAAAGACCAGCAAGATATGTTGGTGGCGAATTTAATTTGCCAGATATGGAAAAACCATGTAGTGAAAGAGTTTTGATGTGCTTTTCGGATAAATACGAAATTGGTATGTCAAATATCGGTATTAGAATTTTATATCATATGCTTAATGATATGGATGGCGTTGTGTGCGAAAGATGCTTTGCTCCAGATTTGGATTTAGCAGCAAAACTAAGAGAACACAACCTTCCATTATTTTCTTTAGAGACAAAGCGTAGCTTTAAAGATTTTGATATAGTAGGATTTTCTGTACAATTTGAACTTCAATATACAAATATTGCATATATGTTTGATTTGGCAAAAATACCATATTTTGCAAAGGATAGAGGAGAAGAATTTCCACTAATGGTTGCAGGAGGCCCATGCTCGGTCAATCCAATGCCATATGCGGACTTTTTTGATGCAATACTTATTGGCGATGGAGAAGTCAATTTAAAGGGCCTTGTAGAGCTTCATAAAGAGCTAAAAGATCAACATCTTACAAAAGCAGAGTTTTTAGCTATTGCTAAAGATAGAATTGATGGCATTTATGTACCATCTTTAAAGAACAAAACAAAAAGAGCAATTGTTCAAGATTTAGATAAAGCATATTTCCCAACAAAAATATTGGTTCCAAACTGTCAAATTGTTCACGATAGATCAACTATTGAGTTGTTTAGAGGATGCGCAAACGGTTGCAGATTCTGCCAAGCATGTTTCTACTATAGACCAATTAGAGAAAGAAAAGTAGATACTCTTGTGGAGTATGCTAAGCAATTAATGGATAATACAGGATACGAAGAGATGTCTTTGGCATCTTTATCTACATCGGATTATTCTGGATTAAAAGAGCTCGTAGAGAGAATAAAGAAGGAAGCCGACGATAGAAAGGTCAAACTTGCGGTTCCTTCTCTTAGATTGGACTCATTTGAGGCTGAGATATATGAAGAGTTAAATGGTGCATCTTTAACATTTGCTCCAGAAGCTGGAAGTCAGAGACTTCGTGATGTTATTAACAAGAATATTTCAGAAGCAAATATTACATCTGCAATTGAGGGTGCAATGAAGAATAACGTTAAGAACGTTAAATTGTATTTTATGATTGGCCTTCCAACAGAAACGAACGAAGATTTAGATGGAATTGCTCATATAGCAAAAGAAGTTCTATGGTTGCATAAAAAGAGTGGTACATCAAAAATGATAAATATTACTGTTTCAACATCAGTATTTATTCCAAAACCATTGACTCCTTTCCAATGGGAAAAACAAATCACTCTAAAGGAAATGGAAGAAAAGCAAAAATATTTGCAAGAAGCTTTGAGAATAAAAAATGTTAGATACAATTGGCATGATGCAAAAACTTCTTATCTAGAAGCCGTATTCGCAAGAGGTGATGAAAAGTTGGCTCCAGCAATTGTTAAAGCATACGAAAAAGGATGCGTATTTGATAGTTGGAGTGAGTGTTTTGATTTTGATAAGTGGATGCAAGTATTTGAAGAATGTGGAATAAATCCAGAAGATTACACAAGAGAATATGGCGAAGATGAAGTGCTTCCTTGGGATGTAATTGATAATGGGGTTACAAAGCAATATCTTTTGAAAGAAAGACACTTAGCATATCAAACAAAAACTACACCAAATTGTATGGGTAAATGCAATGGTTGTGGCGCAGCAAAACTTGGGAGGTGCTTTTAATGATTATAGTTGTTAAGCATACAAAAGCAGGTAACTTCTCATATGTGTCACACCTAGATACAATGGATGTGTTGCACCGTTCTTTAAAGCGTGCAAAAATCGATGTGAATTACTCTCAAGGTTTCGTAAAGCATATGTTAACATATGCAACAACACCAATTCCACTTGGGACACAATCTGTTGCAGAGTATTACGCAGTTGATTGCAACAATATAAGTGCAGATGAATTTTTGCAAAGATTTAATGATAATGTACCTCAAGATCTAAAGGCTACATATGCAATTGCAAAGCCAAAGAATCCAAATCTTGCAGGCAATGTCACAGCAAGTGATTACTTGATTAAATGTAAAAATATTGTGCCTGTAGAAATTGAAGACATTATGGATGCAAAAGAATACATAATTGAGTTAAACAAGAAAGGCGAAATAATTCAAAAAGATGTTCGTGGTATGCTATTTAGCATATTTGTTGACGGTAAGAATCTTTGGGTTAGATGTGCATCTGGAAATACAAATCTTAGAATTGATTCTTTTGTCAAGCACCTAATTAAAGTGTATAATATTGAAACGACTATGAACGATATTACGCGACTTGCACAATTTGTTCAATTAGATGGAAAATTTGTAGGAGTAGACGACTATCTAAAACTATGAAGCAAATTATTATTTCTTCTCACCCAGCTAACACTAGAGTTTGCATCGTTGAAGATGGAAAACTTGTAGAATTTTGGGTTGAAAGAGAAAGCACAGAAAGAGTTGTAGGAAACATTTACAAAGGCAAGGTAATGAATGTGTTACCCGGCATGGAATCTGCATTTGTAAATATTGGCCTTGAAAAGAATGCCTTTTTGTATGCTGGAGACATGATTTGCGATGAAGCTGCTCAAGCTGGTAAGGTTAACAACAAATTGAATGTTAAAGTTGGCGATGAGATATTGGTTCAAGTAGTAAAAGATCAATTTGGAAACAAAGGCGCTAGAATTTCTATGAGTATTTCGCTTCCGTCTAGAGGCCTTATTTTAATGCCACAAATTGATTATGTTGGTGTTTCAAGAAAATTAGAGAATAATGATAAAGTTCAAAAGATGGTTGATTATGTTGAAAGCATAAGAAAGAAAGGCCATGGATATATTTTAAGAACACAATCTACAGACTGTTCAAATGAAGAATTAGCAAATGATGCGCAAGAACTTGAAGATAGATGGGATATGATCCAAAAAGCATACATATCAAAGAGCGCGCCATCTTTGATTTACAAAGATGAATCATTGGCTATAAGAGCAGTAAGAGATATGTTAAGAAGCGACGTTGATGAGATTGTTGTTGATACAAAAAGCGTTTATGATGAATTAATAGAGACATTCCCACATATCTACGAAGAAAACCCAAAGCTATTCAAACTTTATACGCACAGTGAAAATATTGTTTACGCATATAACTTAAGTTCGCAAATAGACAGTATCTTAACTAGAAAAGTTGAAATGAGTAACGGTGCATACTTAGTTATAGATAGAACCGAAGCTTTAACGGTCATTGACGTAAATACAGGAAAATATATTGGAAATAAGCAATTAAGCGACACAATTTTTGAAACAAACAAAATAGCAGCAAAAGAGATTGCAAGGCAATTAAGATTGAGAAATATTGGTGGTATTGTTGTTGTAGATTTTATCGATATGGAGAAAAAAGAACATATTGATGCGGTTATGGCTACTTTAAAAGAAGAATTGTCAAAAGACAGAATAAAGACATCTTTAATTGATATAACACCACTTGGATTAGTTGAGATTACAAGAAAGAAATCTTCATCTGCAATTACTGATGTTATGTTACAACCTTGCCCATATTGTTCAGGGGATGGATATGTATATAGCGAAGAGCATGTTGCTACTAAGTTAAAACAAGATTTAAATATCTTGTTTAAAAATCCAATAAATCATACAGCTATTGTAGAACTTTCTACAAGAGTATTTAATAAAATTTTTGCTTACAAATTATTAGAAAGAGAAGCTGAAACAATCTGGAAAGATAAGAGAATCTATTTGGTTCCATCTGAAGCAATGCATATTGAGAAATATAGCATTCAAGGAACAGATGCTACAATCATCGATTTACCGGATGTTGCAAAACTTCTATATTAATATAATATTTTATTTGACACGCCTTCTATATTTTTAGTATTATTGACACTGAGCCGCGTGGAGAAGGTAGGAAGTTCCGCATTTTGGACACCTTAACAGCGAGACTGGTGAGAGGAGGTATTAACATGTACGCAATCGTTACAACAGGAAATAAGCAATACAAAGTAGCTAAAGATGATGTTATCAAGGTTGAAAAGCTTGAAGCTAATGTTGGTGATGTCGTTGATCTAGAAGTTGTTATGCTTAATGATGAAGGTAAGATTAAGTGTGGTAAG
>CAMNMY010000027.1 GCA_946545105.1 uncultured Clostridia bacterium | reverse complement strand
AAGCATTCTTATTGGTAATTCAAAAACAATATGTACAAATATGCAAAAGACAAACCAACTATACGAAGGAAAAGCAAAAAAAGTTTTCGCAACAGACAATGAAGATTATGTAATCGTTTCATACAAAGATGATGCTACAGCATTTGATGGAACAAAGAAAGGTACAATCGTAGGAAAAGGTGCTATCAATAATCGTATGTCTAATTTCTTGATGCAAGTTCTTGAAAAGGAAGGAGTTAAGACTCACTTTGTTGAAGAATTATCAGATAGAGAAACAGTTGTTAGAAAGGTTTCAATCGTTCCACTAGAAGTTATCATCAGAAACATTTCTGCTGGTTCATTTGCAAAGAGATATGGCGTAGAAGAAGGAATCGTATTTGACGAACCAACAATCGAATTCTCATATAAGAATGATGATTTACACGATCCACTTATCAATGCTTATCACGCAATTGCTTTAAAGCTTGCTACGAGAGAAGAAATTGAAACAATAAAGAAAATGGCTTTCAAGATTAACGAAGTATTAAAGGCTTACTTCTTAAAACTAAACGTTAAGCTTGTAGACTTCAAGTTAGAGTTTGGTAGATTAAAGGATGGTACAATTGTTTTAGCTGATGAAATTTCTCCAGATACATGCAGATTCTGGGATGCTAAGACAAATGAAAAATTAGACAAGGATCGTTTCAGAAGAGATTTAGGTGGAGTAGAAGACGCTTACAAAGAAATGATGCATAGAGTTTTAGGAGAATAATTATATGTTTGATTCAATTCACGAAGAATGTGGTATTTTTGGTATTTTCTCACCAAATAAAGAAGATTTAGCATCAACAACTTATTATGCTTTATTCTCATTACAACATAGAGGTCAAGAATCAGCCGGTATCGTTGTAAATGATGATGGTGTATTCTCATCATATAAAGATGTAGGTTTAGTAAATGATGTATTTACAGCAGATAAACTAGCTTCTTTAGGTGAAGGCAATATCGCTGTTGGACACGTTAGATATGCTACAACAGGAACATGCGGAAGAGAAAATGCACAACCACTTGTAGTAAATCACTTAAAAGGAAATATTGCTATTGCTCATAATGGTAATCTTGTTAATTCAGCAGAATTAAGAGATGCGCTTGAAAGCGAAGGTAGTATTTTCCACACAACTTCAGATACTGAAGTTATCTCTTACTTAATCATTAAGGAAAGAATTACAAGCGATTCTATTGAAGAAGCTATTTTAAGTGCTATGGATAAACTTGAAGGTGCTTTTTCATTGGTGGTTATGTCTCCATCAAAGCTTATCGCTGTTAGAGATAAACATGGATTTAGACCTCTTTGCTATGGTCAAAAAGAAGATGGCTCTTATGTAGTTGCTTCTGAAAGCTGCGCATTAGATGCAGTTGGTGCAAAGAAGATTAGAGAAGTAAATCCTGGAGAAGTTATCGTATTTTCTAAATATGGTGTTAAGAGCTACCAAAGCAAAATCAAAGCAAAGAAATCTTTCTGCGTATTTGAATATTTATATTTTGCTAGACCAGATTCTGAAATCGATGGAACATTCGTTCACGATGCAAGAAGAAAGGCAGGCGAATTCTTAGCAGAAAATTATAAGATTGACGCTGATGTAGTAATTGGTGTTCCAGATTCAGGTTTGGATGCTGCTATCGGTTATGCTCAAGCATCAGGTATTCCTTATGGTATTGGATTCATTAAGAATAAGTATATTGGAAGAACATTCATCGCTCCTTCTCAAAAGCATAGAGAAGAAAGAGTAAGAATTAAACTTAATGTTGTTAAGAGTGTTGTTGATGGAAAGAGAGTTGTATTAGTTGATGACTCAATCGTTCGTGGAACAACATCTGCTAGAATCGTTAATCTTCTAAAAGATGCTGGCGCAAAAGAAGTTCACTTCTTATCTTCAGCTCCTCAATTCTTAAATCCTTGCTACTATGGTACAGATATCGATTCAAGAGATCACTTAATCGCTGTACAACATACAATGGAAGAGATGAAGGAAATTATTGGTGTAGATTCTCTTGGATTCTTAACAATAGAACAAGCAAAGAGAATTGGCGGTAACAACCCAGATGAATTCTGTGTAGCTTGCTTTGATGGTAATTATCCAACAGTTGAGCCATTACTAAAAGCAAAGAATAGATTTGAATGCAAAATAAGCGATAAAAAGAATAAATAGGTGGAATATGGAAAAGAGTTTTTCAGAAAGTTATAAAAAGGCAGGAGTTGACATTACAGCTGGTTACAAGGCAGTTGAATTAATGAAGGCTCATATTGCAAAGACAATGTTAAATACTAAGGCTTCAGATATTGGTGGATTCGGTGGCCTATTTGAATTAGATCTTAAAGGTTATGAACATCCAATTTTGGTTTCAGGAACAGATGGTGTTGGAACAAAACTAAAGATGGCATTTTTAATGGACAAGCATGACAGCGTTGGTATTGATTGCGTTGCTATGTGCGTTAATGATGTAATCTGCTGCGGCGCAAAGCCATTGTTCTTCCTAGATTACATTGCTTGTGGAAAGAACGTTCCAGAAAAGATTGCAGATATTGTAAAGGGTGTAGCTGATGGTTGTGTTCAATCAGGAAGTGCTTTAATCGGTGGTGAAACTGCAGAAATGCCAGGTTTCTATCCAATTGATGAGTACGATTTAGCAGGTTTCTCTGTAGGTATCGTAGATAAGAAAGATGTTATAGATAAATCATCAATGAAGGAAGGAGATGTTATGATTGCTCTTCCATCATCTGGTGTTCATTCAAATGGTTTCTCATTAGTTAGAAAGGTATTTGATGTAGAAAATATTGATATTAAAGCTCCAGTTGCAGATTTGGGTGGTAAGTCTTTAGGAGAAACATTATTAACTCCTACAAAGATTTATGTAAAACCAATGCTTGCTTTATTTAAAGAAGTAAAGGTTAAGGGTGTATCTCATATTACTGGCGGTGGTTTCTATGAAAACATGCCAAGATCAATTCCAAAGGGATTAGGCGTAAAGATTAAGAAGGAAGATGTTAAGATTCTTCCAATCTTCAAGTTAATCCAAAAGACAGGAAAAATTGATGAAAGAGATATGTTCAACACATTTAACATGGGCGTTGGTATGAGTGTTGTTGTAGATAAGGCTGATGTAAATAAGGCATTAGAAATCTTAAAGGCAAACGGCGAAGATGCTTATGTTATCGGTGAAATTGTTAAATCTGAAGATGGAGTTATCCTATGCTAGATAGAAAGATTAACATTGCTGTATTAGTATCAGGGGGCGGCACAAATTTGCAAGCCCTTATTGATGCTGAAAAAGCAGGCATTATTTCGAGTGGTTCTATAAAGCTTGTAGTTTCAAACAATCCTAATGCTTATGCATTAGAGCGTGCAAAAAATGCAGGTATTGAATCTACAGTTATTACTAAAAAAGAGCTCGGCTCTCAAGAAGCATTTGAAGATGCGTTAATTAAAGCGCTTGAAGATAGAAACATCGAACTTATTGTTCTTGCAGGTTTCATGTCAATATTGAGCGAAAAATTCACAAAAAGATTTGAAAAGAGAATTATTAATGTACATCCATCATTGATTCCATCTTTCTGCGGAAAAGGATTTTATGGTTTAAAAGTTCATGAAGCAGCTCTAGCTTATGGAGTTAAAGTAACTGGTGCTACAGTTCATTTTGTAAATGAAATTCCAGATGGTGGACAAATCATACTTCAAAAGGCTGTTGAAATTAAAGAAGGAGATACTCCAGAAGTTCTACAAAAGAGAGTTATGGTAGAAGCTGAATGGATAATCTTACCAAAGGCTACACAAATCGTATGTGAAAAACTATTAAAGGTGTAAAAATGGAAATTTATAAAATTAATGATATTAAAAGTTTAATAAAAGGTAATTCATATGTAGGTAGAGGCGTTATTGCTGGTCTATCTGAAGATGGAAAGAGCGCAGTTACAGCATATTTTATTATGGGAAGATCTGCTAACTCTAGAAATAGAATCTTCGAAGAAGTAAATGGCGAAGTTTTCACAAAGCCATTTGATGCTTCTAAAGTAGAAGATCCAAGTTTAATCATTTATGCTGCAATTAGAAATGTTAAAGGTGATTTAGTTGTAACTAATGGTGATCAAACAGATACTATCGTAGATGGAATCAATAAGGGTTTAACATTTGCTCAATCTTTAAAGTCAAGAAAGTTTGAACCAGATGCTCCAAACCTAACACCAAGAATCAGCGCAATTCTACACTTAAATGGTGATTATTCTTATGAAATGAGCATTCTAAAGAGTGCTGATGCTCAAGGTAGCACATGTAATAGATATACATTTGATTATGAGCCAATCAAAGGTCTTGGACATTTCATTCATACTTATGTATGTGATGGTAATCCAATCCCAACATTCCAAGGTGAGCCAGAAAGAATTCAAATCCCAAATGATATTGATGCATTCACAAACGATGTATGGGAAGCTCTAGATGAAAACAATAAGATATCTTTATATGTAAGATATATCGATTTAGCTACAGGCAAAATCCAAAATAGATTAATAAACAAAAATAAATAATTTAGGTGATATATATGAACGAATTTCAATTAAAGTATGGTTGTAATCCAAACCAAAAACCAGCTCGTATTTTTATGGCTAATGGCACAGATTTGCCAATCGAAGTATTAAATGGAAGACCAGGATATATTAACTTCCTTGATGCATTTAATTCTTATCAATTAGTAAAGGAATTAAAAGAAGCTACAGGTATGTGTGCTGCTACATCATTCAAGCACGTATCTCCAACATCAGCTGCAGTTGGTAAGCCAATGTCAGAAAAGTTAAAGAAGGCTTGCTTTGTTGATGATATCGAAGGCCTTGACGATTCTATGCTTGCTTGCGCTTATGCAAGAGCTAGAGGAACAGATAGAATGTCTTCATTTGGAGATTGGATTGCTCTTTCTGATGAATGCGATGAAGTTACAGCAAAGATTATCGCAAGAGAAGTATCAGATGGTATTATCGCTCCAGCATATTCAGATAAGGCTTTAGAAATTCTAAAGAACAAAAAGAAGGGCCTATATAACATCGTTAAGATAGATCCTAACTATGTTCCAGAAGAAATTGAAAGAAAGCAAGTTTATGGAATCACTTTTGAACAAGGAAGAAATAACTATAAAATTGATAAATCTTTATTAACAAATATTGTTACAAAAAATAAAGACTTGCCAGAGGATAAAGCAATCGATATGATTATTGCTTTAATCACTCTAAAATATACACAATCAAATTCTGTTTGTTTTGCAGAAGATGGCCAAGCAATCGGTGTAGGTGCTGGACAACAATCTAGAATCCACTGCACAAGATTGGCTGCATCAAAGGCTGATCTATGGCACTTAAGACAATCAGAAAAGGTTTTAAACCTTCAATTCGCAGATGGTATCGGAAGACCAGATATGAATAACATTATTGATATCTATCTTTCAGATTATGATTATATGGATGTTTGCGGTGATGATGTATGGCAAAAGTATTTCAAAGTTAAACCAGAAATCTTCACACGTGAAGAAAAGGATGCATACCTAAAGACTATTACAGGCGTAACAATCGGTTCAGATGCATTCTTCCCATTTAGTGATAACATTGAAAAAGCTGCAAAGAGCGGTGTTAAATATGTTGTAGAACCAGGTGGTTCAACAAGAGACGATTTAGTAATTGAAGCAGCAAATAACCACGATATGGTTATGGCATTCACAGGAATGAGATTATTCCACCATTGATTTGAGGTAAAAATGAAGTTATTAGTTGTAGGCGGTGGCGGTAGAGAACACGCTATCATTAAATCATTAAAGAAGAATAAGGATATCGAGGAGATTTTTGCATTACCAGGAAACGGCGGTATTGCAAACGATGCAACATGTGTAAATATTGGTGCAAAGGATCTAGATAAGATTGTTGAATTTGCAGTAGCCAATAAAATTGATTACGCAGTTGTAGCTCCAGATGATCCACTAGTTTTAGGATTAGTTGATTTATTAAATGAAAAAGGAATCCCTTGCTTTGGTCCAACAAAGGCTGCAGCAATCATTGAAGGAAGTAAAGCTTTCTCAAAGGATTTAATGAAGAAATACAACATTCCTACAGCTAAGTATGAGACATTTACAAACGAGGACGAAGCTTTAAAGTATTTGGATACACAAAGTGCTCCTATCGTTGTAAAGGCAGATGGTTTAGCTCTTGGTAAGGGTGTTATTATTGCTCAAACAATCAAAGAAGCTAAAGATGCCGTTAAGTCTATGATGGAAGACAAAGTCTTTGGCAAGAGTGGAGATAAGATTGTTATTGAAGAATTCTTAGAAGGACCAGAAGTATCTGTATTATCTTTTACTGATGGTAAGGTTGTAAAACCGATGGTTTCTTCAATGGACCACAAGCGTGCTCATGATAACGATGAAGGTCTAAACACAGGTGGTATGGGAACAATCGCTCCAAACCCATATTATACAGAGGATATTGCAAAGGTTTGTATGGATAAGATTTTCTTACCAACAATCAATGCTATGAATAAAGAAGGAAGAACATTCAAGGGTTGTCTATACTTTGGACTTATGATAACAAAGGATGGTCCAAAAGTTATAGAATATAACTGTAGATTTGGTGATCCAGAAACTCAAGTTGTTCTACCACTTCTAGATTCAGATTTATTTACAATCATGAAGGCAACTACAGAAGGTAGATTAGCCGATGTTGATGTTAAATTTAAAGATGAATATGCTTGTTGTGTAGTTATGGCTTCAAATGGATATCCACAACATTATGAAAAAGGTTATAAAATAACTATAGACAAATCTATTGAAAACAAAGTTTACGTTGCTGGTGCAAGCTTAAACGATAAAGGCGAGATGGTAACATCTGGAGGCCGTGTTTTAGGCGTTGTAGATATTGGCAATTCTTTGAAAGAAGCAATAGAAAACGCATACAAGTTAACAAATTTGGTTAATTTTGATAATGCATATTTTAGAAAAGATATTGGAAAGCGTGCGCTTTTAGCGGAGGTTAAATAATGGTTTATCGCGTATATGTTGAAAAGAGAGAAGAACTAGCAAATGAAGCTAAAGCTCTATTTAACGAATTAAAGAATTTACTAGGAATTAATAATCTAGAAGGAGTTAGAATTCTTAACAGATATGATGTTGAAGATATCAATGTTGATGTATTTTCAGATATCTCAAGAACAGTTCTATCTGAACCACAATTAGATATTCTATCTTACAATATTCCAACTGGCGATGTAGTATTTGCTGTTGAATATCTACCTGGTCAATATGATCAACGTGCAGATTCAGCAAGCCAATGCGTACAAATCATCACTTGTGGTGAAAGACCAATTATTAAAACTGCAAGAGTTTACGTTTTAAGCGGTAAGTTATCTCAAAAGGATATTGACGCTATAAAGAAGTACGTTATTAACCCAGTTGAATCAAGAGAAGCTGACCTAGAAGTTCCAGATACATTAAAGGTTGAATATAGTATTCCAACAACAGTTAAGACATTACTTGGATTTACAAAGTATGATGATGAGCTATTAAGACAATTTATTCAAGAACAAGGCTTAGCTATGGATTTTGATGATATCAAATTCTGCCAAAAGTATTTCCAATCTGAAGATAGAGATCCAACTATTACAGAGATTAAGATGATTGATACATATTGGTCAGATCACTGTAGACATACAACATTCTTAACAACTATTGATTCTGTAAAATTTGAGGACAAAGTCCTACAAAATGCTTACGATGAATATATCGCTACAAGAAACGAATTAGGCAGAACAAAGCCAATTAACCTAATGGATATTGGCACACTTGCTGCTAAGTATTTAAAGAAGACTGGTCAATTAACAAAGTTAGATGAATCAGAAGAAATTAATGCTTGTACAGTTAAGATGGAAGTTGAAGTTGATGGTGTTAAAGAACCATGGCTTTTACTATTTAAAAACGAAACACATAACCACCCAACAGAAATTGAACCATTCGGTGGCGCAGCTACTTGTATTGGTGGTGCTATTAGAGACCCACTATCTGGAAGATCTTATGTTTATTCAGCTATGCGTGTTACAGGTGCTGCAGATCCAACAGTTCCAGTATCTGAAACTATAAAGGGTAAGTTGCCACAAAGAAAGATTGTTCAAACAGCTGCTGCTGGTTATTCTTCATATGGTAACCAAATCGGTTT